>JBBSGY010000078.1:0-8413 GCA_038253645.1 Acidimicrobiales bacterium | reverse complement strand
TCCCACCGCCGGGCGATGCTAAGACCGGAGACAAGTCAACGGTTGCTGCTTTCTCGTGAAGGCCCGTCGTGCGTGCTTTTAGCTTGTCGACTCGACCAACCATTTCATCAACACTGCGAAAGCCGAGTGTTGCCATGAGTGCACGTACTTCGTCAGCAACGAAAAAGAAGTACTGCACGACGTTTTCGGGCGAACCGGTGAACTTTGCCCGCAACACGGGATCCTGAGTCGCGATGCCGACCGGGCATGTGTTCAAGTGACACACGCGCATCATCACGCAGCCCATTGCTATGAGTGGAGCCGTCGAAAAACCAAATTCCTCCGCACCGAGCAGCGCGCCGATTACAACGTCACGACCAGTTTTCAACTGACCGTCGACCTGTAGTCGAACGCGCTCACGTAGACCGTTGTTGACAAGTGCCTGTTGTGTTTCTGCAAGACCAAGTTCCCATGGCAGGCCGGCGTGTTTGATCGACGAAAGCATCGCAGCGCCCGTTCCGCCCTCGTAGCCGGCGATTGTTATGTGATCGGCCTTCGCTTTTGCGACCCCGCAGGCAATCGTTCCGACACCGGCTTCAGAGACGAGCTTGACGCTGACATCCGCGGTGGGGTTGACCATCTTCAAGTCGTAGATGAGTTGCTTGAGGTCTTCGATCGAATAAATGTCATGGTGCGGAGGAGGCGAGATGAGCCCGACCCCCGGAATCGAATTGCGAAGCTCGGCGATGTATTCGGAAACTTTGTGTCCCGGAAGTTGTCCGCCCTCGCCGGGCTTTGCACCTTGAGCAACTTTGATCTGAACCGCATCCGCATTGACCAAATAGTGCGCGGTAACGCCGAAACGGCCGGATGCGATTTGTTTGATCGAGCTCCGTCGCCAATCACCATCGGGATCGCGCTCGAACCGGTTTGCATCTTCGCCGCCTTCTCCAGAATTCGAACGGCCGCCCAAGCGGTTCATCGCAACTGCGAGCGCCTCATGCGATTCACGCGAGATGGAACCGAGACTCATCGCGCCGGTGTTGAACCGTTTCACAATTTCGGACGCAGGCTCAACTTCGTCAATGGAGATCGAGCTTTCGCCTTGAAACTCGAGTAGCGACCGAATACTCCAGCGCGCGGCAGTGTCGCCATCGACGTGATTTGAGAACTCTTTGTATGTCTCAAACTCATTTGTGCGTACGGCGCTCTGCAACAGCGGAACGCTTCGGTTGTCCCACTGGTGCTTTTCGCCCTGTGCCCGGAATTGATAATTGCCGCCGGCATCAAGGACGAGCTCGTCAAGACCGGTTGAATCGAAAGCAACATTTTGACGGCGCAACGATTCGCGGCCCAAGTCGTCGTAGTCGAGCCCGCCGATTCGTGACGCTGCGCCGCGAAAACACTCGTCGATAACGCGCTCGCCGATGCCGACGATCTCGAACAGTTGCGACCCCGTGTACGAGTGCAGCGTGGAAATACCCATTTTCGAAATGATCTTGAGAAGACCCTTGCCCACGGCCTTCACGTAGTGGCGGCGTGCTTCGAGTGCTGTTTTTCCGCCGATCCGACCGGAGACGGCAATATCACTGACTGACTCGAGCGCAAGGTACGGATTGATTGCATCGGCGCCGAACGCAATTAACGTTGCCATGTGATGCACATCGCGCGCTTCTCCGGTTTCGACAACGACATCGGCGTTGCCACCAAGGCCGTTCTCGACCAGATGGTGGTGCACCGCGCCGACCGCAAGCAGTGACGGAACCGCAAGATGTGCACTATCTACGTTGCGGTCGGAGAGGATGACCATTGTCGCGCCGTCCCTGACCGCTTCGATGGCGCTCGAACGCAACCGCTTCAAAGCATTTTGTAGGCCGCCTGGGCCGTCTTCGACGGGCCACAACAGTGAAATTGTCTCCGTTGCAAAGTCAGGATCCGTAAGGCTTTTCAGGCGAGCGAGATCATCGTCGGTAAGAACAGGACTCGGTAGAACGATACGGCGCGCGTGTTGCGGGCCGTCTTCCAGCAAATTGTGCTGGCGTCCGAGACTCACGCGCAGTGACATAACTGTGCGCTCGCGTAATGGGTCGATTGCGGGGTTGGTGACTTGCGCGAACAGTTGGTGGAAATAGTCAAACAGCAGAGTCGGCCGTTCGGACAAGACGGCAAGCGGGGTGTCGGTTCCCATCGAACCGTTTGCCTCTGCGCCATCGCGTGCCATAGGCGTCAGCAACAAATGAATGTCTTCGTGGGTGTAGCCGAACGCGCGTTGGCGTTGCAACAACGACTCGCCTTCGGGCTCATGTTGAATTGGTTCACCCGGAACGTCACCCAGACCAACAGCATTGTCGAACACCCACTGGCGATACGGATAGGAGTTGACAACGGCCGCTTTAGCTTCGTCGTCATGACGAACAACTCCGGCTTCGAGATCAACAACAACCATGTTGCCCGGCCCAAGTCTGCGGCGATGCACGATGTCTGCGGGGTCAATCGGCAGGACACCATCCTCAGATGCGAGAACCATGACGCCGTCGCGCGTCAATGAGTAGCGAGCAGGGCGCAATCCGTTGCGGTCGAGTACCGCACCGATTTCGCGACCATTCGTAAACGCAATCGCAGCAGGCCCGTCCCAAGGTTGCATGAGTGCGCCCGAGTAGTGATAGAACGCGCGGCGATCGGCGTCCATGACGTAGTCGTTCTCCCAAGCTTCGGGAACCATCGTCATGATTGCCTGCGTCATCGAACGTCCGCCTAGGTGGAGAAATTCGAGCGCGTTGTCGAACGCAGCAGAGTCGCTTACTCCCGGCTCGATTACCGGCGAAAGTTTGGGGACATCAGCGCCGAACAGCTCTGAACGCAATTGCGCTTGACGCGCTCGCATCCAGTTGAGGTTGCCGCGCACCGTGTTAATTTCGCCGTTGTGAGCGATGTATCGATAGGGATGCGCAAGGCTCCACCGTTCAGCCGTGTTAGTTGAAAACCGTGAGTGCACGAGTGCGAGCGCGCTGGCGAAGTCGGGTTCGCACAGGTCTGAATAGAACTTTGCGACCTGTGTGCCTTGCAGGAGGCCCTTGTAGACCATCGTGAAGGACGACAAGCTCACTAAGTAGAACCTGTCGTCACCGAACGCCCGCTCCGCTGTGCGGTGGATACGGCGGCGTATCAAGTACAACTTGCGCTCGAACGACTCCCTGTCTTCGGTGCGTCGTTCGATAAAGACCTGACGGATACGAGGCATGACTCCGCGAGCCATCGCGCCGATCGTCGAGGGATCGACCGGAACATCGCGCCAGCCGAGAACGCTCTGGCCTTCTTCGGTGACGATCATCGACATGAGACCTTCGCTGCGCTCGCGCTCGTCGTCGTCGCTGAAAGAGAAACAAATACCGGTGCCGTACCAACCTTTCGGCGGCAACTCGATATCCGAATAATCGGCTGCGCGACGCAGGAATGCGTCAGGCAGCTGAACCAGGAGCCCGGCGCCATCTCCCGTCTCCGGGTCGGCACCCGTGGCACCGCGGTGGTTCAGGCTGGCGAGGACCGCTAACCCCTGGTCGACGATCTCGCGAGACGGGCGGCCGTCGACACGAGTGACAAAACCGAGACCACATGCGTCACGAGTTGCCTCGGCGTCATAGAGACCCGTGTCTTCGTTTCCTCCCACAGACCCCGATCCTAAGAGGTCACACACGCCCTCACCGTCGGCTTACTGCGAATCGATTGAGTCGGTCATGACTTCGGCCGATTCTCATCACGTGAGTCGCACTTTTGACGCTGACCACCACTCTCTTGCGTCTTTACAGCCATGAATTGGGCGAGGATTTGTCGAATCACAGCTGCGAGGACGCAGGAAACATGGAGCACGAAGCCGGTAGCGTCGGGACGGTGTCCGCACTCGACATCCGTCCTTGTACGGCGGAAGACTTCGAACGTTTCCGGGAATTGGGGTTGCCGGGTCGGGTAATACAACTTCACATGCGGAGGTTCGCATCGCAGGAGCTGGGTGAGCGCATCTTTTTTCTCGCCTGGAACGATGACTCCCTAATGGGCTTCGGCTCGCTTCTCATGACCTCGAAGTACGAAGACGTGCGCTCGACCGCCGGGGAGTTTCCCGAGCTGAACGGGCTCGAGGCTTCACCACAAGGACGAGGAACGGGAACCTCGATTATTCGATTCGCCGAGGACGAAGCGCGCCGTCTTGGTGCTGAAAGAATCGGGATCGCGGTCGAGCGTGAGAACAATGGGGCGCGCCGACTTTATGAGCGACTCGGCTATTCAGACTGGAACAATGGATTCGTGATTGATCGCTGGTTCGATCTGGACGATGACGGAAACGAGACTTTCGAACACGTGGACGAGGGCTTCTATCTGATGAAGCAATTGTGAACCACCGCCTACATCGCTTTCCTGCGTCTTTACAGCCGTGAATCGACGGGCCGCCGGCAAGAATACAGCTGCAGAGACGCAGGAAACACGGCGGCGGCGCTCAGTTGTCGTGCGCGGTTCGACGAAAGTCTGAGTCGTAATTTTGACGCCTCGCGCCGGCGCACTTAGCCTCGAAGCATGTACGCGTTAATCGACATCGGTGGGTCGACCGTAAGGGTTGCGCACACTGCGTCGCTTGCTCACCCCATATTCGACGAGATCCAATCATTCGCACCCTGTACTAACGGTGACGACGCCGAACGACAACTCATTTCGGCGATCGCGCGAGATGACTGCACCGTTCAAGGCATTGGCATCGGCATATTGGGTCAACTCGACACTCGGCGTACCTTTGTTTGGGAGGCTTTCCCCTACGGCGTGCAATGGGTCGACCGGCAGTTGAAAACGGTTCTGTCTGAACGGTTTCGATGCGCTGTGGCATTGGACAATGACAATGCGAACGCAGCGCGAGGTGAAGCCTGTTTCGGTCAAAGCCGCGACGCAAAGTTTCTTTGGATTGGCTGCGGTACCGGAAACGGAGTCTCACTGGTAACGCCTCATCTGGACGAACGAAACATTGAAATCGTCAACCTTGATGGTCATCCATTGGTGACCACACTGCAGGTCGAATGTGACAGCCGCAACGTGGAGCGTCGTCTCGGCAAATCGGCCATCCAATTCACCGACGTCGATTGGAACACTTACTTCAACGAATTTCTTCGAAGAACGTCAAAACTGGTCGAAGCGTTTCGACCGCGGACCGCACTTTCCTGCGTCTTTACAGCCATGAATCAACCGGCTGCCGACAAGAATGCAGCTGGAAAGACGCAGGAAACACGGAGGCGGCCTCGAGAGCCGCGTTGCGCTCTACGGGGTTGCCGGGGTGGCGTTGGCCAACAGAAAGACGAAGTCTTGGTAGTCGTAGTTCTTGTAGTCAGCAGAGCCTGAGTCGATCGCGACCAGATATGCATTGTTGATCGTGAAACCGTTCGGGCGCTTCGCTGGATAGATACGCATGTTGTGCTGACCTTTTCGGCCGGATGGATCACGGATGTTTAGTGAGTCGTCGCTGTAGTTCGAGCGCGTGCCGTCCCATATGCCGAAAGTATCGAACGCACCTGACGGCGTGAACGACGGCTTCGATGCCGGCGCGAGAGCATCGAAATTTCCGTTGCCGATTCCGGGTAGCAGCTGTTGGTTTTGGCCGCCCCATTCGTCAGAGCCACCGCGCATAGAAACCAAAGACTCGGTCTGCTTCGCGTCGTGCGGGGAATTGATGCCAAACGGTCCAAGTGTATTGGTGCTTCGTGCGGTGTACGCGGCAACTGGAACGAGACGGACGGGCTTGGACTTATCGGCCTGTTGAAAGTATGGCGCGAGCACTTCGTCACCGACTGCTCCGTTGGTGGTGCCGATCGAGTTACCGCGGTCTTCAGCCGGCACATTGATATCGGTCGGCTGTTTCTTTGGCATTGCCACATTTACGCGATAACCAAGTGCATCAAAGATCTGTTGAAGGTTCGGTTCAAACCTACCCTCGAAACCCGGCGCATTGAGACCGGCGACATTGATATTCACCGGCGAGCGACTGTCGACCACCATCGTGAGAATCGCTTGTTGCACGCCAACTTTTGTCGGAGTAAATCGTACGCGAACGGTTGCGTCATCTCCCGGATCGATGCGCGCGTTGAGCCGTTGACTATTGCCGAGTGCAAATGAACCCGGTGATTCTCCACCAAAATGAATTGTCTTCAGGTGCACCGGCGTCGAAGTTGCATTGCGGAGCGCAATGCGTTGTTCCGAACGAGGCTTGTACGCAACAGTGCTGAGAACAACGCGACTGCCGAGTCCGAGCAAATCATTGACTACATGTGTTCCGGTGTTCGTAATGTCGATGCTCAGTTGCGCGCCACTCGGGGCTGCCAACTGCACTGTTCGAATTTGGCTGCCACCGAGACTTGTGGCAGCCCCGAGAGCGGCAACCAACACGAGCAGTGTGATCCGAAACGCTGCGCGCAATTGATGCCCCTAGAGAAGTTCAGCGAGTTGGACCGCGTTGAGTGCCGCACCCTTACGCAAGTTGTCGCCGGAGATGAATAACGCCAGGCGGCGCGGATCTCCGGAGACCTGACGAAAACGGCCGGCGAGTATGACGTCGCCTCCTGCAGCGTCCAGCGGTGTCGGAATGTCCGCGAGCTGCACACCGGGTGCCCCGTCAAGAAGCTTGCGTGCCTCATCCGGAGACAGCGGCGTAATAAAAGTGGCAACCATGCTGATCGAGTGACCGGTAACGACCGGCACACGCACGCACGTACAGCTGATGTCGAGTTCGGAAAGCCCGAGAATTTTCCGAGTCTCATCGCGGAACTTGTGCTCCTCCACTGATTCATCGTCGACAAGATCACCGGCAAGCGAAATGACGTTGTACGCAATGCGCTTTGGAAAAATTGATGCGGGCACATGTGGCGATTCAACTTGCGACTTAAGTTCGGTGATCGCCTTGACGCCTGCGCCCGATACCGATTGATAGGTCGAAGCAACCAACTGCGCAAGACCGGCGTGCTCGTGCAGCGGCTTCAGAACGGGCATTGCCACCATCGTCGTGCAGTTCGGATTCGCAACAATTCCCTTCGGGCGGTTCTCGATCGCCTCGGGGTTCACCTCGCTGACGACGAGGGGTACGTCGGGATCCATTCTCCAAGCAGACGAGTTGTCGATCGCGACCGCGCCATCTGAGGCAGCGCGCGGCGCAACCTCTTTCGAAACAGTTGCTCCTGCAGAGAGAAGCACTACATCGAGCCCTCTGAAGTCGGACACCGAAACGTCTTCGACCGTGATGGACCTGCCTTGCCAATCGATTGTCGAACCGGCGGATCTCGACGATGCAAAAAGACGAAGCTGGTCGATTGAAAAGCTTCGCTCAGCCAAGATTTCGAGCATCGTCGTGCCCACCAGCCCGGTTGCGCCGACAATTCCAACGTTCGCCATTCCCTAGCCTCTCACCCGATCAGCTAGTGGTGTCGAGTTCGAAGGCGTTGTGGAGTGCCTGCACAGCTTTTTCTGTGTGATCTGCATTGATGACACAGGAAATGCGAATCGCCGAAGTGGAGATCATGCCGATGTTGACGCCATTTTTCGCCAGGGTCTCGAACATCGTCGCGGCGACGCCTGGGTGTGTCTTCATGCCTGCCCCGATGACAGACACGCGCGCAATCGACGCGTCGGCAATTGGTTCGCCGATGCCGAGTTCGTTCGAAATCGGCCGCAGCAGATTGAGCGCGAGTTCGAGTTCGTCGCCGGGAACCGTGAACGAGATTGCGGTCGTGCCGTTCTGTGCAACATTCTGCACAATCATGTCGACGTTGACGTGCGAGTTGGCAAGCTCGCGGAAGACGCGCGCTGCGATACCCGGCTGGTCAGGAACGGACGGCAGCGTGATTTTCGCCTCCGACACGTCGTGTGTGACTGCAGATACAACTGCTTGTTCCATGCTCTGGTCCTCTCCGGTAACCCACGTACCGTGTTCCCACGTAAAACTTGATCGAACGTGCAGCGCGACGCCGTATCGCTTTGCGAACTCAACCGAACGCAAAGCGAGAATGCGACCACCGGTCGCGGCAATCTCGAGCATTTCGTCGAACGACACTCTGTTCAACCGGTGAGCAGCGCGCACGAGACGCGGGTCAGCACTGAAGACTCCGGAAACGTCGGTGTAGATCTCACACTCATCTGCTTGCAAACCGGCGGCAAGCGCGACCGCTGTCGTGTCAGAGCCGCCGCGGCCAAGCGTTGTGTTGTTGCGATCCTCGGACATCCCCTGAAAACCGGCAACGACCGGAACGATTCCGGCAGAGAGCGCTTCTTTCAATCTGTGAGCGCGAATCTCGACGATCTTGGCCTTGCCGTGATGGTTGTCGGTGATGATGCCGGCCTGGCTTCCTGTGAACGATTCGGCGGGCACTCCACGATCGGCTAGGGCCATACAGAGAAGTGCCATCGTCATTCG
>JBBSGY010000077.1:0-8522 GCA_038253645.1 Acidimicrobiales bacterium | reverse complement strand
ACAGAGCCTGGATCGCTAACGACCGGGAACTCCGAGCCACCGTCGCCGAAATGCGAGAAATCTCCACCAAGGCCCAGGAGCTACTCATCGAGGAGGAGCGGCAAGCCCGTCAAGGTCGTTGAGGTTTAATTGCAAGCTCAGAGGGTGTGCATCCAGCGCTGTTGAAGTCGATCGCGACAGCCAACAATCAGCAAAACCTCGGCTATGGCAATGACGCTGCCTGCCTGTTGGCGACCGAGCGCATTCGCACTCGCTTTGATACCGATGCCGACATCCATTTCGCGTCCGGCGGCACGCAGGCAAACACTCTCTGCCTCTCATCGATGCTTCGCAGCTATGAAGGAGTGATCGCGCTGGCTTCCGCGCATATCAATATTTATGAAGCAGGTGCCCTAGAGACAACCGGACACAAGATCATCACAATCCAGACCGGCGATGGGAAGTTGACGCCAGAGCTGATTGACGAAGGCATTGCAACGCATACCAACGAACGCAACGTGATGCCACGAGTGGTCAGCCTCGCGCAGGCAACCGAACTCGGTACAGTTTATTCCCGCGAAGAGTTATTCGATGTGGTCGGCCACGCGAAGGACCGTGGAATGTTCGTATATGTCGATGGTGCACGGCTTGGAATGGGCCTTGCTTCATCAGGTATGCAGCCTGCCGAGATAGCGCGGTCGGGCATCGACATGTTTTACATCGGTGGAACAAAGAATGGTGGCGCTTTTGGCGAAGCCATCGTCATCGTAAACCCAGCGCTTCGCGAGCATTTTCGCTACGTAATGGTTCAGCGCGGCGCGATGCTTGCGAAATCGGTGTTCATAGGCTTGCAGTTCGCGGCGTTTTTCGACGAAGACGATTTGTGGATGAAACTCGGCCGTGTCGCCAATGACAATGCACGCAAGTTGGCTGACGGTCTCGATGGCCTGGCTGACTTCGCACAGGAAGTGCAGACGAACCAGCTTTTCGTGAACTTGCCGAACGACGTCTGCAAGCAACTACAGGATCGTTACGGCTTCTACGTCTGGGGAGCTCCCGGTGCTGAAACAACGACAGTCCGATTCGTCTGCTCGTGGGCAACCCCTCCGGAAATGATCAACTCACTGATCGAGGACATTCATTCCGCCTGGAACATGGAGGAAGCGCCCGAGGGCGCACACTGATTGCGCCGACCGTTGGTGATGATGCATCGTTGATCCTATGCACTAAACGTAACGTGAGACGTAGCCACGTTTGCGAAACGCATTTGTGCTTCGTCCAAGCACGATCGCTGAAAGCGTTAACCGCAACGATCGAGAATGCAACCTTTTCCCACACGACATGTGGGAAAAGGTTGCGAGCTCGACCGTCGGCAGAAAGAATTTCGCACAGCTCTGCTGAATAAGAATTCACACGATCACGTTAGATACGAATCACAATGCGCGCATGCAATGCAATTCGAGGATCATAATGCTTTTGGCGCAAGTTCTTATGTGAAGCTACACATTTTGCGTGAATGATCGCTAGTTCGTGAGCGCACGCGCGCGGCACATCGTGTTGACGCCTTCATCCATTATGCATAACGTTTGTAACATGGACCGCAAAATCCGGTCCGCTATATACGGGCCTGCTGGAAATGGAGAGAGCAACGGCGCCGCAAAATTCTTTGCGGCCGCAGGTGCATTTTTCCGCAAAAACAAATCAGCAGATCACCGCGTTGTACGGCGGCGGCAGAGCACAATTGTGCTGCGCGACCTTCCAAAGAGTGAGGACGAGCTCGAAGCTGAAGAGCTCGAGCGGCTCGAGGATCTCGAGGCGTGGCATCGAATAGTTCGTGAGGTGGCCGCACTTCATCGCGCCCAGGAACATTTCGAAGAGATCGTCGAGCAACATGAGGTTGAACAAATGATCGCTGAAGCTTACGCACTAATGCGTGAGATCAACGAGGCTGACGGATGGGAACCGGGCGAGCCGGCCGTTGCAGACCGAATGTTCGGAACCAACGTGCGCGCAATGCTTGCCGAAGCGAAGACAACGGGAAAGATCACCTTTCGTACAAAGAAAGCGATTGACGTCATGCGGTCAGTTGGACACAGCGCGTCGGTGAGCAAATCCAAAATCGCGTCTGTCGCGGCCGTTCGCAATCTGGTCGGTGGTGTGACGAACAACGAGGCGCAACTGCTGGAGGATGAACGGCGGTTGAAGGCTGATGACTTCGCGGAATACGTCGGCTTTGCAGACCGACTTTCGCGCGCAGAGGAAATAGCGATAGCGAGCCGTCTCGGGCGCGCACCTGCGCCGCCAACCGCGAGAGACCTGGACATCTCGGTCGCTGACGGACATACCCTCCACCGCAAAGACCGTCAGATTTAAACGGAAGCTCGTTTTGTGCGACTTGCAACACGCACTGCTTCGGCAACGGCATCGGGCTTACATCCATGCGCAATGTGCCCTGCGTTTGCAATCAGCACTAACTGGGCGTGCGTTGCGTTACATAGTTCCTGCGCCCAACGATCCGGCGCAACGAAATCGTACTCACCCCGCAATACTGTGATTGGAATACGCAACGCCATTGCGTTCGCGACCGTGTCATATCGCACCATGTTGCGAATGAATATGACCGCCGGACGAATTCCACAGTCGATCAGGTCGTGGATCGCGCATGGAACAAACCACCATGGTTCATGAATAAGTGATCGAAGCAATCGAAGACCTTGAAGAAAAGGACTTCGCGCCCGAGGATCGACGGTTGGACCCATGAGCATTACCGATCGGGCTTGCTCATCCACGATGTTGAGTGCCTCTATCGCGACCTCACAGCCGTAAGAGTTCGCAACCACGGTTGCTTCGGAGATCCCATCGACCCTCATCCATTGTGCAAACACCTGGCCGAGCTCGGCAGTGTCGAGAGTGCGGCGGGGCTTCGAACTCTTGCCGAATCCGGGCAGGTCAACGGCATAAACGGCACAATCTGAAGCAAGCCGGTTTCCGAGCGGAACCAGATAGCGCGACGAAACGATCAGCCCGTGCAGGAGCACGATGACCGGACCGCGCGACGCAGCGTTCCAAGTTCGCACATGCAGCAGGTGCTCCCCAACCTGAACTTTCCGCGACTCCATACAAGAGCGTGCCAGCTTGCCGCCTGACACAACAAGTCATGCCGAGCATGAAACGGTAACCTTCGCCGGATGAAGCTCGCCGTGCGCTCACTTCTGGCGATTTGTCTGACTTTGTCAATCGCCGGTTGCGCCCATAAATCTCGACCGGCTGTCAGCGAGTCGGAGCTTCACGCGCTCCTCGCACAGGTGGAATCGGCGCCCGGTGCAACGTTGAAAAGCGAGGACCATGCATCTGGTAAGTGCGCAGCCGTTACGCAAACTTACTCGTATACAGGCACGACAGCCGATCTACTGGCGCACTACCAGGCGACGCTGCAGCCTCAGGGCTGGTCGCCGGTCGGCAAGATTGCATCTTCAGGTGACCCTGCCCAAGCGTCATATCTGAAGGACAAGGACGGCGAACCTCTCTTTTTGCAAGTGACAGACAACCGCGAAAATGACATTTACACACTGCTGATTCGCGGCTCGCCGCCCGCTGGAGGCAATTGTCAGTAGTTCTTAATGGATCTGAATGGATCAGTACTGCTTGTAGCCGGTTCGCGTCTCGGGTTCAGCGATGTTCGGGGTTCGGGAAATCCGACCGGCACCCGGCGTCCCACGCTGAACGCTGGTTGCCGTGTGCGGGAATGCCACCTCGGTCTTTCAATGACCTGGCTGTATGCAGCAGGTTCCAAGTCATGAACGTTGTGTTGCGGTTCGTGAAGTCGTTTTCCGGACCGCCAGAGCCTGGGTCGAGGTACGACGGACCTGGGCCTGCCTCGCCGATCCAACCTGCATCTGCTTGCGGAGGAATCACGTAGCCGAGATGCTGCAGCGAATACAAGATGTTCATTGCGCAGTGCTTTATGCCATCTTCGTTACCGGTAACGAGACACCCACCGGTTCTGCCGTAATACGCATATTGACCACTGCTGTTGAGTACCGCCGAATTGCCGTAAAGGCGCTCGATGACCTGCGTACACACAGACGATTTTTCGCCCAGCCAGATCGGCGTGCACAAAACGAGAATATCCGACGCCATCACGCGTTCGGATATCGCCGGCCAATCATCAGTCACCCAACCGTGCTCGCGCATATCGGGATACACGCCGGTGGCGATGTCGTGATCAATTGCGCGCACCATCTCGACTTGCACGCCTTGGCGTCGCATGATTTCCATGGAGATACCCGCGAGGCCTTCTGTGTTCGAGACCTCCGGCGACTTCTTGAGAGTGCAGCTGATGAACATGGCGCGCAAGTCGTCGAATTTCCATTTCTCTTGCGTGCACAATTCTTCTTGTTTCGGAGAAAGCGTCACGGTTCACTTGCTTAGGCGACTGAACCGATGTTGGCAAGGCTGTACATTCCGAAAACATGAAACAGGCAACTCTCTTTCATTCGACCGGCGCGTCACCGAAAGATTTTTGGTTCCCGTGGCTCGGGCGCGAGCTCGAATCACGCGGGTACGACGTATGGGCACCGGAGCTTCCAGATACGGATAAGCCCGATTTGCGCAATTGGCTTCCAGCGGCGCTGGAACGGGAATACGACAATGAGTCTGTGCTTGTCGGACATTCGGCAGGCGGGCCACTGATCCTTGCGCTACTCGAGCAACTTGCCTCGCCGGTAAAGCAATCGATACTCGTAGCGGGTTTTGCCCGGCTGTTACCCGAGTTCCGCGGTGCCGACGCAATTCTTCAAGACAGCTACCGCTGGGAACGCATTCGCGCCAACGCGGGCGATCTCATCTTCATCAATTCTGACAACGACCCGTTCGGTTGTGACGACACTGCCGGTCGATACATGCTCGACAATTTGGGGGGAACTCTGATAATTCCCAGCGGACATGGCCACATGGGATCGGGCGACCAGAATCAGCCATACAAAGAGTTCCCACTCGTGCTCAAGCTGATTGTCTGATCCCCGCATCGGATAGTTCGAGTGCGGCAAGTGCTTCGTAATGGCCGTCTTTGATGTCTTGCACGGGGTCGTTGCTAACGGCTGCCAGCTTGTGCAAAGGCTGGCGCAACAACGCACGCTCAGCCATCAGACGCGGGAAGTGGGGAGATGCTCGCATCAAGAGCACGGCGCGCACGCGTCGAATCCACACAATCCGTCGGGCGATGTGCACCGTCAAGACGGGAACGGTCGCACACAGCGCGATCAGTAATGCGAAGAACATCGCTATGTCGTGCACGACGGTTATCTGCGCACTACCTGCGCTGCTGAGTCCCTCACCAATGGACTTGAGCGGGCCACCAACAGACCGCAGGAGCGACGGCAGGCCGTGCACGCCGCTGTCGACCTTTGCAGAGGTGTTCTGTAACGAGTGACCGATTCCACCGAGCTTCGAGATGAAGTGAAAGATCCAACGCCCAACCCAGACCCACAGCGCGCACCATGCAACGACAACAGCGTCACGCGCCATTTGACGATTTCGGACGCGCCGGCGCTCCGCGTAGAGTCTCACGCAGGAAGAAGATATGCCGTGCTCAACACATATTTTGCGATAGGTACGTGTTTGCGATGGGATACGAAAAAGGCCGCCGGGTGCGCATTGCACCCGGCGGCCCATCACATCTTCAAAAACTTGTTTGCTTAACGGCCGTCGTTCTTCTTTTCTTCGGCGAAGATCACTGCCGCGCTCTCTGCGAGAAGCGACTCGAGCTCGTCGACCGGGCTCGGTGTAATCGTCGTCGATGAACCTTCGCGACGTTGGCGCAGCATTGCCGCCTTGTCACGCACGGCTGAGATGACCTCGGTCACGTTGGTTTCCAGTTCTGTTTCCAGTGCAAGAAGCGACTCACGTCGATCCTCCGCGTCCTTGACGGCCTTCTCGGCTTCGGCAACTCGAGACTGTGCCGCTTCGACGAGGCGGAGTACCTGCCTGCGCGAGTCTTGCGAGTAGCGCTTTGCCTCGTCCTGGGCGGCGACCACGATTCTGTGGGCCTCCTCCTCAGCAGCGGCATGGATCTCAGCGATCTCCGCCCTGGCGCCGGTGATGAGCGACTCTGCGTACTGGCGTGCCTGAGCACGCATGTCCGCTGACGCCTCACGAGCTGACGTAAGTACGTTGGCGACTTCCTCGCCAACGGCGTTGTAGCCCTTGTCTAAGTTTTTTCGAGTGGAATTGTCCTGCGCCATCTGCATTTGTTTCGGCCCCCCAGCCGGCATTCTGAGCAGTTACATGACGCTTGCCTGCGCCAACCCCTGAATTGGTTACTAGCAACAGCTATACTGGGCCTTTCGGCCTAGGCGCAAGCCTCAGGTTTTGGCGAGCTCAAAGATTTGGCGAGGATTCTCCGGGTAGTTGACCGTGTCGAACAGGACGAATGCCGTTGGGCGGGCCCTGTAGAACCGGTGCGGACGTTCCTCATAATTTATGAAGTTATCGATGGTTGCAGCATCGAAAATGCGGCCTTCGTACAGATTCCGGGCCGTGGAGACGTCTTCATCTGACGTCAACAGCCTGCCCGTCCCCTCGAACTGGATCCCCCGTGGTTTGTCAGCGGTCGAGTGTGGCAACGCGATCGCTCCAGCCACTCTGGGATCGCCGGCGACCTCATAGGAGTGGCGGCGGCTGATCGCCGAAAACCAGTAGAGGTTGAGATCTTCGTCCGCCGCAAACCAGACGCTGCATACCCAAGGCTGCCCATCCCTCACGGTCGCCAGCTGCATGAGCTTGGCATCGGCCAAGTATTCCTTGATGAGTTCTCTGATCTCTGCCATGAGTTGGGAAGGTAGCCGCCCGGAAGTTGCATGACGACATGGCAAACGCCGGCAACACGACAAATCACTCTTCGGAAAGTTCGAGTACGCCACCATTTCCAGACCGCTGCGTCGACATGCCGGTCTTAGGGCTCGCGAGACAATTACTTGGACATTCCAGCGGCCAGATGACGCCGCCCGCGGCGTTCCGACGCCTTGAAACTGCTAACTGAGTTCGGGCTTCGGCGTCGCGCCTTGCGGATCGACGCCCCTGGCTCGCTGGAATGCGCGCAAGTAATTGTCTCACGAGCCCTTAGCGTTCCACCTCCATGGGCAGGAATAAACACCAAGCGTTAGCGTCGTAGGTAATGAGCGCTCCGCCACAACCTAAGGTGGTCTCCGTTGGCGGTATGGGTCTCGACATCATTTGTCACAACTTCCCACTCGAGGAGTTCAGCCCCGAGCGTGAAGTGGTTGGAGCCGGCTACGAGCTGTTGCCTGGTGGTTCTGCTGTAAATTTTGCCTGCACCATGGCGAGTCTCGGGCTGGCAACGGCACTTGTCGGCAAAACCGGCGCCGATTTACACGCCAAGACGGTGCAGTCGCTCGTCGAAGATGCCGGTGTCGACTTCCGCGCAGTCGCGTCACCCGATGTGCAGACCAACATGAGCGTCAATTACAACGGACCATCAGGTGAGACGATCATGACGACCGTCGGAAACGCAAACCGTTCGATGACTGCCGAAGACGTTCTGCCGGCGGTGCGTCAGCTGTTGGCCGGCGCTCATTACCTGTATTTCGGAGGCTGTCTCAAGCTCACCGGATTGCTACCGGCGTTGCCCGCGCTGGCGCGCGAGGCACGTTCGCTGGGCGTAACCGTCGTGGTCGACCATGGGCGCGTTTTCGGTCGTTTGTCCGAGGACAACCGGAGTTTGGTTCGCGAGTTGTGTGTGGAGGCCGACTTCTATCTTCCGAGCGTCGATGAATTGACGAAGTTATGGAACGCGTCGTCAGTCGAAGACGCTGCGCGCAAAGTGAGCTCCGACTGCAAGAACACGTTGATAGTCAAAGACGGTGGCAACGGCGTAACGGCTTTCGTCGATGATGAACGGATCCTGGCGAATGCTTACGGAGTCGAGGTCGGTAACCCAGTCGGGGCGGGTGACACGTTCAACGCCGGCTTCGTTCGTGCACACAGCGCAGGGATGTCGCTAGCGGAGTGCCTCGACTTCGGTTGCGCGGCCGCCGCCGTCAAAATCTCGCGACCGGGCCGACCTACGTATTCCGATGTCCAGGCACTTCGGAGTTCTCGCTAGAACGTTAGGAGGTAGTAAGCCTCAATCACGTCGCCGTCTTGAACATCGTGACGTGTATCGCGTTCGAACCCGAGGCTCTCGTAGAGCGGATGCGAAGCCATCATGTACTCAGCCGCATACAGCGAAACGCCACTTCTTCCCGTCTTACGAGCACGATCGATCGCAACGAGGGCGAGTTGTCGTCCGATACCCTGACGTCGATATTCCATGTCCACCGCTAGCATTCGAAGATGCGCCGGCGCATCGGGCGAGCGCATCAGTCCCTCGCCATCCTGGTCGACTTCCAGCATGATGGTGCCGACGACTCGTCTATTTTCGACCGCAACGAGTACCGGTGCGTTCTTCGCTCGAACTTCAACGTTGCCGACGCGTCTAAACCATCCAGGCCACCAAGCACGGTCGCCGGCTACCGGCTCGTATT
>JBBSGY010000076.1:0-8589 GCA_038253645.1 Acidimicrobiales bacterium | reverse complement strand
TTCCCAGATGTCGACCGGGTGCATTGTCGGCAGCAAAAACTCTTGCGCGCCGATGTTGTTCATCTCCTCGCGAATCGCCGCGATGATTCGCTCGCGAACCCTCATCCCCAACGGAAGCAGCGAATAGTGACCCGCCATCAGCTGGCGCATGTAGCCGGCCCGTAAAAGAAGACGGTGACTCGCCGCATCCGCATCGACCGGATCATCTCGAAGAGTGGGGATAAAGCTTTTTGACCAACGCATGGGTCACAAGGTAATAGAGGTGCAAGCTGGCCCTTGCAATAGGGTTGGCGCATCCGCATAGCGGCGATCGGACGCAGCGTCCGCCGAAAAGTCGAGGAGAGGCGAAGTGAAGCAAGCGATTCTTACGCCGCAGGACAAGGACTTTCCTCGGTGGTATCAGGATGTAATTACCAAAGCCGAGCTTGCAGAGAACGGGCCTGTACGTGGGACAATGGTAATTCGACCGTATGCGTACAGGATCTGGGAGCTACTTCAGGCTGAGCTCGACCGTCGCATCAAAGCCGCCGGTGCCGAGAATGCCTACTTCCCACTCTTCATTCCCGAAGAATTCCTGAAGCGCGAGGCCGAACACGTCGAGGGCTTCAGCCCCGAGCTCGCCGTTGTCACGCGTGCCGGTGGTAAGCAACTCGAAGAGCCGGTAGTCGTTCGCCCGACCAGCGAGACGATCATCAACCACTATTTCTCGAAATGGGTGCAATCGCACCGCGACTTGCCGCTGCTCATCAATCAATGGGGCAATGCTGTTCGCTGGGAGATGCGTCCGCGCCTTTTCCTACGCACGACGGAGTTCTTATGGCAAGAAGGCCACACCGCGCATGCGACGGAACAGGACGCGCACCAATATGCGCTGAATATTTTCCACAACGTTTATGCGGACACGATGATCCACATAATTGGTGTGCCGATACTCCGTGGGCGCAAGACAGACGATGAACGCTTTGCAGGAGCGACGATCACTTGGACTTGTGAAGGGATGATGCGCGACGGCAAGGCGTTGCAAATGGGCACGTCGCACGAACTCGGCCAGAATTTCGCGAAAGCGTTCAACACTCAGTACGTCAACGTCGAAGGCGAGCGCGACTACGTTTGGCAATCCTCGTGGGGCGTAAGCACTCGCGCCGTGGGCGGGTTGATCATGGTGCACGGTGACGACAACGGACTGCGCCTACCGCCGGCTCTCGCACCATATCAAGTCGTGATTCTCCTCGTTCGTGATGACAACGGCGCCGGTGAACGCGCCGCGCAACTTGCCGATCAGCTGAGCGCAAGCGGCCACCGTGTTCACTTCGACAACCGTACTGATGTTTCGTTCGGGCGGCGCGCGACGAACTGGGAATTGAAAGGCGCGCCACTTCGAGTCGAAGTCGGCCCGCGCGAGCTCGCCGAAGATAGAGTCACTGTTGTTCGTCGCGACACCTCCGAGAAACAGCCAGTTGCAATCAATGCGCTCGGATCGCACATCAAAAACACGCTCGTCGACATACAGCGCAATCTGCTTGCGGAGGCAACAAAGCGTCGAGACGAGAACACGGCTGAAGTCAAAACCGTCGCCGAGGCCGCAGAAGCTGCGCTAACGGGTTTCGCGCGGATACCATGGGCAACGATTCGCGGCGAAGGCGTCGAAGTGCTTCACAAGACTTCCGTTACGGTTCGGTGCTTGCAACGCGCCGACGGTTCGCTGCCCGATTCGCCTGACGACTCGGATCTCGTCGCTACGGTTGGCCGCGCTTACTGATTCGGGTCTTGAGGGCGATCTCTCACTTCGACCTCATATGTGTTCTGCGCATAGCTCTGCTGTGACACTGGAACGAGCACAGCGCTTTCGTGAAATTCCCGCAAGTTCGTCGACCCGCAACTCACCATTGTCGACTTCAGCTTTGCGAGCGTCAGCGCCACGTTGTCGTAGAGGCTGCCTGCATACGGAACATAACCGTCGACGCCTTCACCGAAGACAAGATCATTGCCGCCTCCCCCTCCCCCTTGGTCGTAGCGAGTCCAGCTGCGCGCTCGCTGCGAACCCTCACCCCAGTACTCCTTGAAGAACTGTCCGTTGAGACGAACGAGCTGCGACGGGCTTTCGTCGAATCGAGCGAAATACCGACCGAGCATCATGAAGTCTGCACCCATTGCAAACGCAATCGCCATGTGGAAGTCATTCAGCAAACCGCCGTCACAACAGATCGGAACGTACTCGCCTGTTTCCTCCGCAAACTTGTCGCGTTCTTGAACCACGTCGATGAGTGCCGATGCCTGGCCACGCCCGATTCCTTTTTGGTCACGCGTGATGCAAATTGAACCTCCACCAATTCCAACCTTCACGAAATCAGCACCGGCTTCTGCGAGATAACGGAAACCGCGGCCGTCGACCACGTTTCCACCACCGATCGGGACGTCGCTCTTAAGTTCGTTCTTGACGTACTCGAGAGTCTCTTGTTGCCATACGGAATATCCGTCAGACGCGTCGATACACAAAACGTCAGCGCCGGCCTCGATGAGACTTGGAACTCGCTCTTGGTAATCGTGCGTGTTGACTCCTGCACCGACTCGGAATCGCTTATCGGAATCGATAGTCTCGTTTTGGAACCGCTTGTGTAATTCGTAGTCACGACGGAAGACGATCGACTCGAGCCGTCCGTCGGTCCCGACAATCGGCAACACATCAAGGCGGTGGTCCCAGATCAGCGAATTTGCTTCGGAAAGCGAGATGGTCGGCAGCGCAGTTACGAGCTCAGCCGCGCGGCGCATTCGCGACTCGACCGTGTCATCAAGGCGGTGACGTTTCGGATGAAAGTCATGCGTCGAAATCAAGCCGAGGAAAAGGCCGTGAGAACTGCCGTCTTCGGTGACGACCGCAACTTCATGACTTGCCGCTTGTAAAAGCTGAGTGAGTTCACCCAGTGTCACGGACGGCTTGACGTTGATCTCGCTGTATCGAAATCCGGCCTTATGGCGCTTCACCGCGCCGATCATTTCGGATTGCTCGCTGATGCTCTGATTGTGGTGGATGAAACTGAGTCCTCCGCACTGCGCGAGGGCAGTCGCCAGACCCGGAGACGAAACCGCCTGCATGATCGCGCTTGTCATTGGGACAGCCACTTCAATAGTTGATTTCTCGCCCACACGATGACGAACGAGCGGCGCCGCCATATCGACATTGTCAGGCATGCACTCGCGCCCGGTGAGATTGGGAAGGAGCAGGTACTCACTGAGCGCTCTCGACGTCTCGTCCAGGATTTTCACGGGCGCTCCTTTTGGCTGCAAATTCTGGTTGGCTGCAAATTCTGGTGGCTGCGATTCTGGCCGCCATGCTTCGCCAGAGGTCGAATCGTATCAACCGATGAAACTTCACCTAGCACCCTCTGACCGACAACTGCGATTCGCGAGTTCAAAGACGGTGGCCGTGACGACGCTTTGCTTCGAGGTATGAAGATGCGCGACAGGCTTGAGCCTTCACCAATCGGAATTTCGGTCTCTTTTTGGCTATTTGAGGTCGAGTCCCACAAGCTGTTCCTGAGTCGGCATGCAATCGACACCGCCGAAGTGGGTCACCGCAAATGCGCCTGCCCGCGCTGCAAGCCGAATGGCAGTCTTTGCGTCGCGCGTAATCAGGAATTCGCTAAGGTACGCCGCCCGAAATGCGTCACCCGCGCCGGTCTCATCAACGATGCGAACGGGATGGGCACCGAGGCTGACCGCGTCATCGCTGCCATCCAAAAGCATCACCGCGCCGAGATCGCCGAGAGAGACAATCACCGTGTGCGCGCCATTCTCGCGAAGTCTCTTGGCTGCGGCAGTGGCCGTTTGCTCATCTACCACGTCGATGCCCGTCATCGCCGAAGCCTCGTATTGGTTCGGCGCGAGAACGTCGATCAGCGAGAAACTATTTGTACTGATCTGGTCATGCCGATAAAACGGAGCAGGGTCGCAGAAGATGAATGTGTTACGCGCATGCATCTCGCGAATCGCGTAGTTGATCAACTCGGGCTGAACCTCATACGTCACGTAGAAGGCATCGAGATCCAATTCGCCACCATCGATGCGCTCGAGCACGTGATCTATCGACGATTTCAAAACCCGCTGGTTCGCGTCTTCGTTGACGATCACGGTGTTCTTGCCGCGCAGGTCAACGTTCACCAACACAGTTCCGGTTGGACTGAAAGTGTCAGTTGCGACGTGATGAGTATCGATTCCCTCTAGATCAAGCACCAGCTTGGCGCGATCTCCGAACGGGTCACTCCCGACCTTGCCGATTATCGTTACTTCTTCGCCCAACCGCGTCAATGCAACGGCCGCATTTGCCGCTTTACCGCCGAGCGCCATCTTTAGACCTTCGCTCAGCAGCGGGTGATTCTCGGCGGGAAACTTTTCAACCTTTGTGAACAAGTCGATTCCGATGAAGCCCAATACCGCAATCTTCGAGCTACGACGGCCGCTCGTCAATCCAATCCGGTTTGCGTGTTCCTGACGATTTGGATGATGAGTTGCACCCCTCGCGTCACCGACGCGCTGCAGGAACGCTTCGACGATGCCATTCACATCCTGGAGCGTGTACATCTCGGCACTGAAACCGTCATAACGAATGTATTCGCTCATGTCGACAAATTGCGACAAACACAACACGGGCTTCTTGTAGAGAATCGCAAGCGTTGTCTCGTGACCCACTCGAAAGCTTTCGACCGACGTCTCGACGATTACCGCGTCACACTCCAGTATCCCCTTTCGAATGAACTGGTAGTGAGTGTTGTTCGAGTCACCAAAACGCTCGACATTTTCCGCACTCAGCGCGTCGCGATATGCCTCGGTTTTCTCTGGGCTGATGACTTCACAACCCGTTGCCTCGATGGCCGCGACAATTAGGTCAAACGCTTCCTGGTACTTCTGCTTCCCCTCAAACGGGGCCAGAAAGAAGACTCTCATCAGACTCACTTCCGTCGCCGTCGTAAGACCCGAGGCCCACCGGCTCCCACCGCTCGTAAATCGAGAGATTAAACCAGACAACCGACGTCCACACAGCCGTGGCTCCGGCAATATGTACGAGCACCAACGCAGCAGGCACATTGAGCGCATATTGGAAGTAGCCAATGGCTCCCTGCACCAACAGTGCAGCCATAACCACCTCGCCCTTTTTCACCAGCGTCGGCTCCGCGCGCGCCACGTGCAATCGCCACACGGTGATTGCCACGACAAAGACAAGCAGCCAAACAGCAACGCTATGCGCCTTGGTTATGTCGTGCGGAGCGAAACCCAGGCGCCGGATATCGCGATCGCCACCGTGGGGACCACTACCGGTAACCATGGTTCCGATGGACAACACCAGACCTGTCAAGACAAAAATTGATCGTCCCAGCCACACGTAGTCACGATGCACGATTGCCCGCGGTTCGCCGTCCGGCTGAAGTGCTCTGCGATGAAGCACCAACGCTGCCCACAAGACAATCTGCGACAGCAGAAAATGCGCCATCACGAAGTACGGGTTCAACTTGAACAGCACCGAGAGTCCACCGAGAACGGCCTGAGCAAGAACGCCGACCACAAGTGAGATCGACCACAGCGTCAGGTCGCGCCGGCGTGGTTTGCGAAATAACGACGCAAGAACGCCCACGCTGACAATGATGACGACAAGCCCGGTGAACCAACGATTGACAAGTTCTACCCAACCGTGGATTCCGACCGCGGCGTGCGGAGTCAAACGCCCGGGTGCACACGTCGGCCAGTCGGGACAACCAAGACCTGAGCCGGTAATTCGAACGGCCCCACCGGTAACGATGATTACAGCAAGTGCAATGACGGCGGCGAGAGTAACCGCTCGATAGAGACGCGGATTCAGGCGAGTGCCTCTTGCGCGGCGTTGTCTTCATCACGGCGCTCAACCAGTCGTTTGCCGGCTTTGCCTATTCGCTCGATGCGTTGCACCAACGAGGCGCGTGCAGCTTCGGCTTCCGGCGACAATCCCGTCAATCGGTCGAACTTGAAGTGGCGCATAACGACCGGATGCAAAATCTGGTCGTGGTGCAGCGCCAGGTCGTAAATGCCCGCTTTTGCTATCGCGTACGCGTGCGTTTTGAATCCGGGAATGCCGACGCCGGGCATTTGAAAGTCGCGTACCTGGCGCTCCATAGCGAGCACCGCGGTTGACGGGTCGAGCTCGAGAATTGCGCCGTATGCATCGCGATAGAAGAGAAAGTGAAGGTTTTCATCTTGCGCGACACGGACCATTACGTCAGTGCCGGCAGGGTCGTCGAGCATCTTGCCGGTGTTGCGATGCGAGATACGCGTCGCTAGTTCTTGCAACGCAACGTAAGCAAGCGTGTCTGCAACAGACGGTGGTTCTGGAACTACCGCGGTGCTCATTTGTTGCATACGAGCGCATTCCAACTCGAACGGGTCGAGCGCTTGCGTAACAGTCAGATAGTCGCGGATGACCATCGCGTGGCGATCTTCTTCCGCAGTCCATCGGTGGTTCCAAGTCAGCCATGCGTCTCTGTGCACGCCGAGCATTCCGGCAATGTGCGCGTGGTAATAGGGCAGGTTGTCTTCGGTCAACAAGTTGACAAAGAGCGCGCTGCGCACGGCGTCGGGCATTGGGTAGGCACGCGGATCCCACTCGTATCCCTCGCCCATGTTCACGCCTCGCTCCCATGGAACGAATGTGTGCGGAAACCACTCTTTGGCGGTATCGAGGTGACGTTGGAGCAGCTCCCCGGCCCGGGGGCTCAGTTCTTCGAGGATTGCGGCGTCATTCATCGCCATCCACCCTACCTACTGGTCGGTAGGCTGGGAAACCACACTTCTGAGCTGCGCTTTTACCCGGAGACAAAACTGAGCAGCACTTTGCGGCGAGGATTGTCCGTATTGGTGTCGACGAGTGCAACCGATTGCCACGTACCGAGCGCCGGTTCGCCGTTAACCGACGGGACGGATATCGAGGGTGCGATGAACGCCGGCAACACATGATCGGCGCCATGGCCGGGCGAGCCATGACGGTGCGACCAACGGTCATCTCGCGGCAAAATCTCTTCGATCGCGTTGAGCAAATCCGAGTCGGATCCGGCACCGAGTTCGATGATTGCAACGCCAGCGGTTGCGTGCGGAACGAACACATTGCACAAACCGTCGCCGTTCTCTCGGCAAAAAGCTGAAACTTCGCCGGTTATGTCGACAATTCGTTGACGCGATGTGTCGAGTTCGATCAGCCGTGTCTTCACGGCTACGAGGTTACGACTGCTCGACCTGCTTGAGCGCTTCTATGTCGAGATTCAGCTGAACCTTTTCACTGACAAGCACACCGCCGGTTTCCAACGGCACATTCCATGTGAGGTTCCAGTCGTTTCGGTTGATCGTTCCACGAGCCTCGAAGCCAATCACCTCGATGCCATACGGATTCGTGCCGGCACCGGTATAGACGAGATCGAGCAGTTACCGAGGACTGTGCAGGGTCGCCGGCAAACACTATCAAACCGGACACATCGCCGAATTGCCCGCGAACTTTTGTCACCATCATGTGACCGGCAACAAATTCGGCCGACGTGTGAACCGGGTCTATCTCGTAGATCCCTGAAGCGGGAATGGCCATCTTTTGGACTCCTCTTCGAAATACTCGAGAGGGATGTACCCATTTGGGAAATGTCTACTTCTTGTCGGGTTTCGTCCCGGAGTCGGCTGGGGGCGTCGGAAGGTTGCCCAGTGCGCTCAGCGTCTTGTTGGTCGCGGTGGCGGCGGTGCGGTTTGCCTTTTGAAGTGCCGCGTAGACCTCCTCGCGGTGAACATCGATGCTCCGGGGCGCCTTGATTCCGATCCGAACCTGGTCACCCCTGATTTCAAGAACCGTGATCACGACGTCGTGCCCAATCATGATGCTCTGATTCGCTGTCCTGGTCAGAACTAGCACAGGCGTTCCCTTCCGTGGATGTGGCCCAGCCCCCATCCCAAGGGCCGATCGCGACCCTATCCTCCCGCCGGATCCCGTGCCTACGTATCCGCAACTCAGGGTGCAAATGGTCGCCAGCCGACCATTTGCACCCCGAGTTCGAGAAAGGGGCGGGCTATTCGGCTGAGGTGACGTCTTTGAATAGGGGGACGCGGAGGTCGTAGCCCTGGTTGACGAGCACTGCTTGCGCGGCTTGAAAGTTCCGGCGGTTGATCACGACCGGGCCGAGAAGGTTGGCTGTGATGTCGTTGATCGATTCACCGACGGTGAGCATGACGAGGAGGATTGCGTCAGCGGCGTCGGTGAGGCCAATACGGTCGGCGGTTGCGTCGTCGATCTCGGGGCTGTACTCGGGAAAGAACGGCTGAGGCGGCACGACGACGAATTCGAGCCCTTCATCCTCAATGCATCGCATGATCGAAAACGGCTCTTTGGCGAGTTCGGTCTGAAGTAACACAAAAGTGCGCGCGTCGGGGAAACCCGGCAAGCCCGCACTGAATGTCAGGTGCGGTGTCTCGATCTCAGTTGCCACGGCAGTCATTGTGTTGCGCCCCTACCTAAGAAAATCGACTAACGACGGTTGGATAACCTTTGCAGTGGCCGACAACGCTGCTTGGTATGCAGTTTGCTGAAGTTGA
>JBBSGY010000075.1:0-8610 GCA_038253645.1 Acidimicrobiales bacterium | reverse complement strand
TGCAGAGACAGCGATTATGCCTGCACTCACAGCGAGAATAACTCTTGACAAAATGCCGTACTGGAGCCGGCGTGACACCACACGTGCTTTTGCTGCCTGATGCACAACGACCTACTTCCTCGTGCTGTCCTACACCCGATGTATGTCCGGAAACATACGAAGGTTGCAAAGAATCACAAGATTGAGGCGAGTGATGCCTGTTCAGTTGAAGTCGACGTAGACCGGCGCGTGGTCCGAAGGCAATGTGCCCTTGCGCGCGTTTCTGTCCATCAGTGCAAACGTGACGTTGTCGGCAAGCGGCTGTGTCACCAGCAGTAGGTCGATACGCATGCCGAGACCCTTGTGGAAATTACCCTGGCGATAATCCCACCACGAGTAAAGTTTCTCTTCGGCCGGCCATTGAACACGGAATGAATCGACAAGGCCCCACTCGATGAGCGCGTCGAGCCGCTTACGTTCGGCATCGCTGACATGCGTTCCACCGTTAACCTTGCGGATGTCCCAAACGTCATTATTCGTCGGCGCGATGTTGAAGTCGCCACATACCGCTATGCGATCCGTCGGCTGCGAGTTACGGTCGACGAAGTCGTGCAGGCGATCAAGCCAATTGAGCTTTAGTTCAAAATGTTCGCTGTCGAGACTGCGGCCGTTCGGCACGTAAACGCTGGTGACTCGCAAATCACCACAGGTTGCGGTGATTGCCCGCGTCTCTGCTGCCTCATCGTCTTGCCCGTCGTCGAAGCCGGTCACGATATCTGCAATGCCGACTTTGCTGAGTATCGCAACACCGTTGCGTCCACCGCTGCCATGGTGCGCCCACTCGTAGCCGAGCCGCTCGATGTCCATCGCAGGAAATGCATTGTCGGCGAGCTTGGTCTCTTGCAAACACAACACGTCGGGCTGCGCATAGCCGAGCCACTCCTCGACCCGCTCCATCCGAACCTTCAACGAGTTGACATTCCACGTACCGATCCGCATAACCCAGCATCGTACGCCCACTGCGTCAACGCCAAAACGAGTTACGTGAAGGCGCGGCGTAGTAGGTCTTGTTGCTCGAGGGTGTGCATCGCCATGGTTCCCGTTGCGGGACTTCCGGACGAGACGCGGCACACATTCTTGAGTTCACGCTTGTCGCCGATGAGGGCCGGCAAACGTGTGAGCACGAAACGCCATGCACCCATGTTGTCCGGCTCCTCTTGCAACCACACGACTGTGCGCGCATTTCGATAGCGCTCGAGAATTGCATTGAGTTCTTCAGCCGGCCACGGGTAGAGCTGCTCGACACGCACAATTGCGGCATTTGCCTTGAGCTCGTCACGACGGGACATTGCGTCATAGGAAATCTTGCCGCTTACGAACACGATGCGCTCGACTGAACCCGGCTCGGTGACGTATGGGTCGTCCAGAACCGATTGAAACCAACCTGTGGTGAGCTCAGAAATCGATGAACGCGACGCTTTTGCTCGCAACAAGTACTTCGGCGTCATCACAATCAGCGGCAACATTCGCTGTGCGTAGACCTGGCGGCGCAATGCGTGGAAGTACTGTGCCGCAGTTGTTGCATTGATGACGCGCATGTTGTCGTTCGCAGCCAGATCCAAGAAGCGCTCGAGCCGAGCTGATGAATGCTCGGGACCCTGACCCTCATAACCGTGCGGCAGCAACAGCGTGAGGTTCGACGACTGGCCCCACTTATCCTTTGACGCAGCAATGAACTGGTCAATGACAATCTGCGCACCATTTATGAAATCGCCAAACTGCGCTTCCCATGCAGTGAGCGCTTCGCGGTGAATCATCGAGTAGCCGTACTCGAAGCCGAGGGCGGCATATTCGGACAGCGACGAGTCGTAGATGAAGAAGCGACCAAGCTGCTCACCGCGAGTACGACTCTCGTTTTTAGCGAGTGCAGCCAGCGCGCAATGTTCTGCCCCGTTCTCGTAGTCGATGAGAACAGAATGACGTTGTGAGAATGTGCCGCGCCGGGTGTCTTGGCCCGCCAAGCGCACGTCGCGGCCTTCGATCAAAAGCGAACCGAAAGCAAGCGCCTCACCAAGCGACCAATCGACTTCGCCGTCTTTGTAGAGGTCATAGCGCGCGTGCAACTGCTTCTGAAGCTTCGGGTGAACTGCAAAACCCTCGGGAGCATTGAATACTGCTTCGGCAATTTGGTCGAGAACGTCTTGGTTGACCGCTGTTGCAGTGGAACTCTCGAGCGGGATCGGCCGGGCGGGAGGAACCTGCGTGACCACAGGCGGTGCAATCGAGCGCGTTTCGTCAAGCGCCTTCTGTAGACGTGCCGAAAAGTCGTTGAGCGCCTGCTCAGCGTGTTCAAGCGTGATGTCACCGCGGCTGATAAGCGCCTCCGTGTAAAGCTTGCGCACACTGCGGCGCGCCTCGATGAGCTCATACATCTGTGGCTGCGTGTAACTCGGCTCGTCGCCTTCGTTGTGTCCAAAGCGGCGGTAACAAACCATGTCAATGACAACGTCTTTGTGAAATTTTTGACGGAACTCAAAGGCGAGTTTCGCGACGCGCACACAAGCTTCCGGGTCGTCGCCGTTTACGTGAAAGATCGGCGCCTGCACCATCTTTGCAACGTCAGTTGCATAAACGGTTGAACGCGCCGAGTCGGGGTTGGTGGTGAAGCCGACCTGATTGTTGATGACAAGGTGAACCGTTCCGCCGGTGCGGTAGCCGTGAAGCGCCGAAAGCTGAAGCGTTTCAGCGACAACACCTTGACCGGCAAAGGCGGCGTCTCCATGCACGAGTATCGGAAGAACCGGAAACGCAGCGTCGCCCTCTTGCCGGTCGCGCACCCAGTCGAGGATGTCTTGCTTTGCACGCACCATGCCCTCGACGACGGGGTCGACTGCTTCGAGGTGCGATGGGTTGGAAGCGAGCGACAGTTCAAGCTTGCGGCCTGCGGTAGTCGTGAAAGTTCCGCGGAAACCCTTGTGATACTTCACGTCGCCCGAGCCTTGGGGCATCTCCGGATCGATGTTTCCCTCGAACTCGCTGAACAGTTCCTCGTAGCTCTTGCCGACGATGTTGATAAGTACATTGAGACGACCGCGGTGCGCCATTCCCATTACGGCTTCACCAATACCCGCATCCGCGGCTTTATTGATAACCGCGTCGAGCAACGGAATCGCAGACTCTGCACCTTCGAGGCCGAAACGCTTTTGACCCACGTACCGAGTGTGCAAAAACTTCTCGAAGGCTTCGGCCGCGTTCAGTCGCTCTAAAACGTGGAGCTGCTCTTCAGTGCTCAATCCAGTCTTGACGCCTTCGACTTGCCGTTGAATCCAGCGTTTTTCATCAGGCGTTTGAATATGCATGTATTCAACACCGACCTGGCGGCAATACGCATCGCGCAAGATGCCCATGATGTTGCCAAGCGTTTCAGAGGTGCGCCCCGCAAGACCGCCCGTATAAAACTCACGGTCGTTGTCCCAAATCGACAGGCCATACGTGATGGGGTCAAGTTCGGCGTGCGTATGCGGCGGGTTGATCTTGAGTGGATCGAGATCGGCAATGAGGTGACCGCGCACCCGGTACATGTTGATCAGCTCGCGTACCTTGAGGTGCTTTTCGATGCGGCTGTTCTCATCGTCGGTAGGATTACTGTCGGTGTGCCAGCGCGCCGGCTCATAAGGAACGCCGAGCGATGCGAAAATGTGATCGTAAAAGCCCTCTTCACCAATGAGCAGTTCGTGCACGCGTTTGAGGAACATGCCGGACTCTGCACCCTGAATGATGCGGTGGTCATATGTAGAAGTGAGCGTGACGGTTTTCGAGACGCCGATATTCGCAAGGCTACGACGGTCCGCGGCTTGATATTCGGCCGGGTAGTCGATTGCGCCGACGCCGACGATGAGACCTTGTCCGGGCATAAGCCGCGGAACCGAGTGAACCGTGCCGATTGTGCCTGGGTTTGTGAGCGTGACCGTTACGCCGGCGAAATCATCAACTGTGATCTTGTTCGTCCGTATTTTGCGGATGATCTCGTCATACGAAGACCAGAATGCGCGGAAGTCGAGAGTATCCGCACGCTTGATACACGGGACCAAGAGGCTGCGGCTGCCATCGCTCTTCTCGATGTCGACAGCAAGACCAAGACCAACGTGCTCCGGCCGAACAACGTGCGGCTTGCCGTCGATCTCAGCAAACGCGTTTGCCATTGCAGGCACGTCGCGCAACGCTTCGACAATCGCAAAACCAATGATGTGGGTAAAGGAGATCTTGCCTCTGCGCGTACGGCGCAAATGGTTGTTGATGATCTGACGGTTGACTTCGAGCAACTTCGCCGGAACCGTACGAACCGAAGTCGCGGTCGGAACCGTGAGACTCGCCTCCATGTTCTGCACAATGCGAACACCGACACCCTTGATGAGCTTCGTCTCGGATCCCTCGGCGACGACCACCGAAGGGACCGGTTGTTTGGCAGGAGCGTCGGGTGCCGGGGCCTCGGGTACGGTGCCGGACGTGGCGGCAGCGGTTTTGACCGAACCGTTCGCGTGCCCATTCCCGGAAGCACCTGATTGCTCGGTTTCACGTAGCGACTGGCGGCTCTTTGTCTCCGGTCGAAAATTGTCTGAAAAGAACTCCTGCCAATTCGTGCTGACCGAATCGGGGTCGGCCTTGTAGCGCTCGTACATCTCTTCTACGAGCCAGTCGTTCGGTCCGAAAATTTGCGTCTCTTCACCCATGTCGGACCCGATCCTACCTGGGCTCTTGAGTCAATTCTAAGCGCGAGAGGCAGGCCCATTATCCGAGCAAGGTGCATCTGTGGTCGCTATCCGACCATGGATGCACCCTTGCTCGGAAAGAAAAGTCCAAGTGTCACCAGGGAAACGTTCCGAGATCCAAAAATCGTAATGAAAGACTCTGGTCGTTGTGTCACGCATCATGATACTTCTAGAGATGTGAGAAAGCCTCGTGCGATCAAGACCGGATCCAACCCGATGGGCCGGGCAAAAGCAATGCGCCTCCTAAAGAAGCTGGTGGCCGCGGATGCGGTCGACCATGCCTATATGGCGCGGATCGAAAAGCGCATTCCCGAAATAGTCGAGAAACACCCGAAGGAAACCACGAGCGTCGGTGTCGAAGAACTGTTTCGCCGGGAGGGCGAGGCAACCATCTCCCCGGCTGCTCGAATCAGCAAGCTTCGTGATGGTTTGGCCGATGCCGGCATAACGGCCCGTTCGACCGGAAACACCCCACTTACTCCCGCCCGTCTCGGGACGGTCCGCATGTTCCGTGCCGAGACCGATCGCCGCGGACGCACTGGCAACTTCGAAGGTTGGGAACGCCGGACGAAAGCTCGCGGCAACTACTTCACTACGAGTCCGATCGTCGCCGCGCGCTATGGCGAGCCGAAGTTCGCTCCTCGGGGCGCACCGATTCGTTACGTCGATGTGCCACGCGCGGTCGCGGATGGCTGCCGCATCGATCGTGCAGAAGTTCTCGGAATGCTGAAGGCAAAGTCTCAACGTCTTCCCGTTCCCCACACGCCCGACGAACTCGAAGACACCGAATACTACTTGGACGGGGAATGGTCAGGACGTGCGGTCACCGTTCCACCAGTGGTCGAAGTCGGTAACGCTGTTTCGAGCAGCAATGTCTTCGACACCGAAGAATGGTGGTTTGGCCGCGAAGAACTGATGACCGATCCGAATTGTCATGTGCAAGCGCAGATTACCGTGCAATACATCGCAGGCCCCGCAGTTGACCATGACGGCGACGCTATTCCACGTGAATGGAAAGGTGTGACACGATCAGAACATCGTCACTATGCGAACGCGGACGTGCTCATCCCTGTGGATCGCGACTCGGTGATGTTCATCCGCTCCGGCGTCGAAGCTCACTCGGTTGAACTCCTGCTGACAATTCTCACAGGAACAGACGTCGCTCGCAGCCGTCGAGTCGACTTCGGTGCCGTTGAAACAGCGTTCGCGAATGTCGAACACTTGATTACCGGTGATTCTGCAGCCGCTCTGCAGGGAACCATCGGTCGTGCCCGCCGTCTCGATGCAGTCGAAGTAACTGTTCCACGTTCAGCCGTACCTGCGCTTGCAAACGCCGTTGCAAACAGCGACGCTGCGCCGGCGAATGCATCTTCGATCGGGTGGAGCGACGAAGCTTCGGTAATGCGCAAGTTTCTGTCAGCAAAAGGACCTGTTCCACTGCGCTCAGTTCAATTGGGATGCGTGACCGTGTCAGTGATCGATGACGCACTGTTCTCTTCAATGAGCACCGACATCGTGAGTGCGACATTGAGTACGCATGGTCGAGACGGTTCTCCGGAACGTGTTGCGTTGCAAATGGCTCGGACGCCCGGTCGCAAGCCAGGCGCGCGCCGCACGCAACGCGGCCAAGGTCTAGGCCACGAAACCGCTTGACTCCCGATTACCCGCCAACCGCTGCATTTTGAGAACACTTAGGGCTCGCGAGACGATTACTTGGACATTCCAACGGCCAGATGACGCCGCCCGCGGCGTTCCGACGCCTCGAAACTGCTAACTGAGTTCAGGCTTCGGCGCCGCGCCTTGCGGATCGACGCCCCTGGCTCGACTGGAATGCGCTCAAGTAATCGTCTCGCGAGCCCCTAGCGTCGCTTCGCGACGTCCGGCCTTCAACTATTGAGGTCGGGCGGCCCGGTCAGTCGATTGACCCGCCGGCTCGATGGGTAGGTGCTTTGCATGCAAGCTCTTATTTTTCGCAAATATGGTGATCTCGACGGGATCGAGATCGACGATGTGCCCGAGCCGCACGCGGACGCCGGTCAAATACGTATTGCGGTGAAGGCGGCAAGCATCAATCCAATCGATTGGAAAATTGTTTCGGGCGCGATGTCCGGCGGCGAAACGATCGACGGCTACAAGCAACTGGGCTACGACGCGTCCGGCGTTGTCGATGAGATCGGCGAAGGTGTCGCCGGGATCAACGTGGGTGACGATGTCTTCGGACTCGGCTCGAACACACAGTCAGAATTTGCTGTTCTCAAATCCTGGGCAGCCAAGCCACCGTCCATTGACTGGAGTGTGGCTGCCGCTGCGGGAGTTTCAGTCGAAACCGCTGAACGTGCATTGCGGCTGCTCGACGTAAAACCCGACAGCGTGCTCTTCATTGACGGCGGGGCGGGTGGCGTCGGTTCCATTGCGGTGCAGGTGGCGATTGCGAGAGGCGCAACGGTGATCGCATCAGCAAGCGATGCCAATCACGATTACCTTCGCGAGATTCATGCGACTCCAGTGTTGTACGGCGATGGCATGGTCGAACGAATACGCACAGTGGGACCTGATCATATTGACGCCGTCTTCGATGTAGCCGGCAAGACACCGATTGAAGATCTCATCAGCCTCGTTTCCGACCCGTCGCAGGTTCTGTCGATTGCCAATTTCAATGCCGCACAAGCCGGCGCGCGAGTTACAAGCGGCGGCGCGGACAGTCAACCGTTCGATGCACTACGCGAGGGCGCCGAACTACTCGAACAAAACAAGCTCGTCATCAAAGTGCAGACGTTTCCACTCGACCGTGCAGTTGAGGCATACCGAATCAGTCAAGGTGGTCACGTCCGCGGAAAGCTGATACTCCTTCCATGACCGCTAACGTGATGTCGACATTGTTCGATTCGGCAGAGCGATGTTGGCGGGAGTATGACGACGATTTCGGTGGGAGTCGATACAGGCGCCACGACGACACGCATATGGAGTGGTGACAAACATCGCTATCGCCTGCCCACGCCGGAGCGCTACGACGACTATGTCGAGCCGATCGCTTCACACCTGCCATCCGACGATTCGTTGTCGGTGACGATCGCCGTACCCGCTGTCGTGCGTGACAGTTCGACGATGCCACGAGTGCGCTTGATCGTGGTTTCCAGGTTTCGCACAAGACCAGCCAAGCTCTTCGAGCTGTCGGCTCCTGCGCCACGAAGGTGACGCCTTGCATTGCAGATCACCGCTTCAGCGTCGTCGGCGGTCATCATTGCAAGATCAGCGAGTTCGCCGGTGATGGCCTTGACGGCGTTCTTTGTCTCGTCACCACGCGACTGCAATTTTGAGGCAATGGCGCGTGCTGTTTGAGTGCGGTTGCGAACCTTCGTCCGCCGTGCTCCGCCGGCTGCATGAATACGGCCGATCAACTTTATCTTGCCGATCGATTTCGCGAGTTGCCCGGAATCTGTGGGATAGACAACATTGGCTCCACCACTGTGGTGTCGACACGCACTTTGTCGACACGCACTTTGTCGACACGCACTTTGTCGACACCACTTTGTCGACACCACTTTGTCGACGCGCACGACTTTTTTGCCGACGGCCTTTGCCAGGAGGATCTCGTTGAACTCGTCGATCGTCTCGGTGCAACGGCCCGTGATCCTGATCAGTGTCGTCCAATGAGGAACGTGTTCACCAAGAGGGATGCGACAAAGCCGGCGCCAGGACAACAAGTCGGCTACCTCACGGCAAAGAACCTCATAAGAGAGGTGATAAGCGAACTTCAAGAACGTCAGCCGCAGATAGGCCTCGATCGGAATCGAGGGGCGACCACGAAGCAGGGAGCGAAGAAAGCTGGGCATCCAGCAACGCATCGGCGCGTTGGAGGTCG
>JBBSGY010000074.1:0-8662 GCA_038253645.1 Acidimicrobiales bacterium | reverse complement strand
CTACGGGAAGTCCGATGTGTCATGGTCGACGATTCAGTCCAGTTACCAGGGCAGTGGCTCCTGGTCGCACACCTACTACACCCACTCATAGGAGCCTCCGCAATGAACCTGAATCTTCCAGACCCTCCCAACGAGTCGATCAGCGAGTTGGGAAGCACGCTCACCGCCCTTGCCGCGCGCGGTCAGTTCGGTACGCGCGTGTTGCGTAACGCACGACCGGAGCAGTTATCGGTGACTGCGCCACACGAGATCTGCACCATGGGCCTCGATGCGCTCAGACAACGTCCCGAGCAGATCGATGCACAGCCGACGGCATGGCGTTACATGCTCGAAATCGACGAGCGCGTCGTTGCGTCGGCGGAGACAGCAATGCGTCCCAATGGCTCTCACGAATTTTCGCATCTCAACGAAGGCCCCTTCGTTATGGGCACGGTTCGTGCATTGAGCGTCGCCGAGGCGATCGGTGACAGTCAGGATTGCCAGGTGCGTGTGTTGAGCGTTCCCGCGCTTTACTTCATGTCACTGTGGCTGTCGCCGGCAAATGCGACGTCTTCCGAGGCAGACGTGTTGATTCCGATTGCACCGACTCCACAGGGAATCGAGGCAAATCGTTCGTACACCGCAAGCGAGCTGCTCGGCATCCTGTCAGAACGCGCACAATCGATCCCGGAGATCGGCCAGGACGACGACATAGGCGGTTAGTAGATTGCTCGCCGCGTCCCCGTCACCCGGGGGCGCGGCGATATAAATCGGGCTTGCAGGTTGGTACGAATTGCTGCGTATGACGGCTTATCGTCCGGCAGACCGGACGTCGCATCGTCGGTGCAGTTCGTAACGGAGTGCCGAGATAGCGCCCTCCCTCCTCTACAAGTGCGGGGGCTATGACATTCAATCTGTCTCGTGTCATTCCGGCCGACGTTGCGATCATGGACGAGGATTGGAGTGCCCGTTAGAAGATTGCCACTCGCGAGTCACAACAATTGATCGACAAGCTTCACAACGTGAGAGCGCACGATCTCACGTATTTCACGCACCTCGTCCACGCTCTTGCCTTTCGGATCTGGGATATCCCAGTCCTCCATGTCGCTTCTGCGTCGGGCAGGACACGCGTCTGCGTCACGCAACCCATGCTGATGAACCTCACTGCGTTGTCCGTCAGCACAAACGTCAGTAGTCGTCCTGGCGAATTCGGAATCAGCAGTCCGTCTCTGCCATGACTGCAACAACCGATGGATTGGCCGAATCGGATGGCTCCGTCCCGGCCGACGTCGTCGGTAACCGTTCTGTCGCGGCGCGTGATTTCATCATTGAAGAATGCCTCCGCCATGCGAAAACGACCCGAGTTGTGCACGCAGACAAACAGATCTCTTTGGGAGATTCAGAGATCGGCCCACCTTTCATGTGGTGCGTCATGTAAAACCACGATCTCCGATCCTTCGTCACTGGCGTTGGGACACAGAACCCGTACCGCGCCGAGGGCCAAGATCGCGCCGGCGATCTGGAACGCGACAAACGGCCCGACAGAAGACGGACTTGTCCCTGCAAACGTATTGGAGAACATGCGAGCAACCGTGACCGCCGGATTGGCAAAACTGGTCGAAGACGTGAAGAAGTAAGCACCGGTTACGTAGGCGGCAACGGCGAACGGTGCGATCGAACATCGCGTTGGCAAGAACCGCGCCAGCGATGCCGCCGGTGACTTGCGCCACGATGTATGCAGGTGCGTCGCGCCACTCGTCGCTACCGAGTACGCAATCAACAAGCGTGATGACGGGATTCAGATGCAAGCCAGACACCTACGCAACGGCAAGAATCACTGCAACCAATACACCTGCTATTGCCATTGTGTTTTCGAGCAGCTGGAGCGGTGAAAGTTTACTAGGGCCGCAATGCCCGAACCGATGACTCCCGCAACGAGCAAGGCTGCGCCAATGAACTCGGCGAACATTCGCCGAGGAAGCGATGCCATCAACAGCAAGTACCTGCTGCTGCCACTGGAGCTTGTTCATCACTGGAACCACAACACACCGCACCATCGGCGGACGGATCAACACGCAATTTTCCCGCAGGCGCTTCAGCGTCGGCAAGAACAGCATAGATCTCCCATGGCACTCCGTCAGTGCCCTCAACCCAGACTTTGTCCTGAAGCGCATAACAACATTCCACCCCGTCTTCGACTCTTGGTTTCATTTGTTCGGCGTCGAATCGTTGAGTGGCCGCAACAACCCGGTCTGCCGACACAACTTCGACTCCGAGGTGATTGAGCGATCCCGCCTCTTCGGCGTTCTCGATCAACACCAGCTTGAGCGGAGGCTCGTCCACTGCAAAGTTTGCATATCCAGGACGTCGCTTGGCTGGTTGGACATTGAAGAGCTTCGAATAGAACGTAACGGCTTCATCAATGTCGGAGACGTTGAGAGCTAGCTGCACACGAGACACGGCGGTCCTCCTGATAGATTGATACCTGTCGATACATATCCTACAGATATATCGATGTGTGTCAATATGAAGGGAAACCATGGCAACGAGAACCAAACTCGAGATTCAAAACGATCGATGCTGTGCGCCGCTTCAGGCCGCACCTATCAGTGAGTCCGACGCGGAGAACCTCGCTGCGGCATTCAGCGCCTTATCCGATCCCGTTCGGCTGCGACTACTGAGTCTTCTCGCGTCATCAGAAGGTGGCGAAGTCTGCGCATGCGACCTCGTTGAGCCGTTGGATCGGTCACAACCGACCGTTAGCCATCACCTGAGAGTGCTTAGTGAAGCCGGTCTCATTCGAGGAACCCGACAAGGTCGTTGGATTTGGTATTCGGTGATTCCAGAACGAATCGCTGACCTGAAAGCCGTGCTTACGTAGGTAAACATGCCTTCCTCCCTCAACTCTATTTATGGATCGCCCGACCTCCGACAACACGCCAGATCATTACGCAGAACGAGTCATGTCGTGCCCATCGGAACCCAACAACAGTCGGACCGTGCTCGGAGCATTTCACCCGTGGTGCATCACCACGCAGTTCACACGTTGCAATCCCGACATCAAGATGCCGCCAGCTGCGCGAAAAAGCTGCATCCAGGTGGAACAGTCGGTGGTTCTCGCGCCAACCGATTAATCCACTCAACCCCTATCCGCAGTAGACGGCATCCGTTATCGTGCCGCGGACAAGACCACATCGAGGAGATGCCGATGCGTACACCCTTTGTTCTCTTACGACGATCGATCGTCGCCGTTTCAGTCGTCGTCGCCGTAGCGCTGGGAGCCACCGATCCTTTAGCTGCGGACCCCGCATATGGGCACGGTAACGGCTACGTGATCGACGGACAAAAAGTATTCCCGGAAGGTGTCGCCACTGACGGTCGCTACGTTTACGCGACGAGCTATGCCGACGGAACCGTTTACCGCGGTCGCGTGAGTGGGTCGACGCTTGAACCATTCCTCGCAAGCGGGCAGGATGGTCGCACCACGGCAACCGGCATCAAGAGCACGGGGCGTCGTTTGCTGATTACAGGCGGGAACACCGGGCGCTTCTACATTTACGACGCCCGCAGCGGCGCGCTCGTGGCGACCTATTCTGTTCCGCGACCCGATCAACCAACATTTCTGAACGACGAAGTCGTTACGCCCAACGGCGACGTGTACATCACCGACTCAGTACGGCCGGTTATCTATCGCATACCTGCCACAGACGTGAACGCGCGCCCAACCGGCGCTTCGCGAACTCTGGATCCGGTAGCGACACTTCCTGGATACACGACGGGCTTCAACGCGAACGGCATTGTCGCAACTCCCGGCGGCAAGGCGCTGCTCGTCGTTTACACCAACACCGGCGCTCTCTACCGGGTTGATCTGGCAAGCGGTTCGTCGCAGCAGGTCGAACTCGACCACCCGTTGGTGAATGGCGATGGCCTCCTGTTGCTGGGCAACACACTCTACGCGGCGCGTAACTTCGACAATCTGATCGCCACAGTCAAACTCTCCGAGCACGACACACACGGCACGACGATCGCGGAGCGCAGCTACCCGGGCGCCGATGTCCCCACAACCTTGGCACTGAGTCGGGGCCGACTACTCGCCATCAACTCGCAGTTCGACACCTTTATCAACGGCGCACCGCAGACGAGCCCTACCTTCACCATCAGCAACCTCTCCCTGCGCTGAGAAAACACTTCGGCTGTGTTAGGTGCGCTCTGGACCGTCGACGCGACAGCACGGCGCGCGCCAACGCACCGAAGGTAGTTCAACGATCGAGCGAGAACCGGCAAGTGCCGCAGCGGTGAAGCGGCGCGAGGCCGTTTACCGATAACGGGAATCGCGGACTCGACGGTGAAAAATTCGCAGGCCAGGATGCCTCTCGCTTGAGCGCTGAGGAACTCCGACCAACTTGGCCCCCCACGGCGCGGAGCAGGGCTGATTTTCGCATTTCGGAGGCTCTTGCCGACCGTCGTTGCGATGCCAAGGCAGCAGTGTGGCGGGCTGGACCGGAAATGATGCTCGACGGCTGCGAAGGAATGAGAAGACGAGCCGCCGATCGGAGGATGAATAGCGAGATTCGGTAGGCGAGACAACATCATCGCCGAGTTTTATCGACGAATTCTTCGAGACAAAATCCCAGCTCAGCTCCGAATTCGAATTACGACTCCCACAAGGCATTTTCGCGGACGCGCATCAATCAGATGCCAGAGCAGCGTGAAATATCGCGGTTAGGCAAGCCGGCTCAGTAGCTCGCCGGCAAACAGAGCATTGGCGACGCAGAAAATCACCGCGTCACGACTGGACGTGCGACGGTAGCGCGAACTGGGCGAGGTCGGCGGTCCCGTCGGCACACACGTAACCTCGACCGGGCCCCATCGGAACGCCAGGGTCGGAAGGGACGTTCACGCCGAGAGGCGCTCCGTCGACGTCCGAGTCAGGCTGCAACAAAATGCCCGAGCGGGAACTGCGGACCCATTCGACCCAGTTGCCGTACTTGCGACGCAGGACATCAGTGCGGCCGGCCACCACAAACCGCACACCGAATGGCAACGCTTTGAACGTGTCGTTCAATAACTGCTCGTGAGTGTCAAGCACGTCTGCGTCGTCAACCAAAACGACGCGACCAGCACCGTCCGTCTTCACCAACTCAAGTAGAGCGACGACGTCGGTGTCTGTGTCCAACAATTCGGTCACGTGGGGCGAGCTGCGAAGGTGCGACGAACGTCGCAGGGCAACGCCCACGATGCGCGCGGTAGGTGCGCTCGTCGCGACCATCTCGGCAATGCCCGCAAGCAACGCGCTCTTGCCAGAACGGGCCGGGCCGCCGATGGTGGTGGCGTGCTCGCCCTCGTGCAGCACCAAGCTCGCGATCCCCAACGTTGCGCTGCGGACACCGACAGGGACCAGCAACGGGTCGTCCGCCAGCGACACCGACGACGGCAGCGACGCAGCCGTGACCAACGACGGGAGGGCGCCTATGGTGCGCGGCTTCAGCTTCGACGCTGGCCATTTGCGTGCGACAGCTGCAACCAGCGGCTCATCGACCGAACCAACCTGCACCACTTGCTTCGCCGGCACTGTGAGAGCTCGGCCCGGCACGAAAGTCGGAACGTCGGACTTCGCGAAGCCGGCAGCACTGTACTCGGTGGCGTCACCCAACCGCATGAACCATTTATTCGGCGTGACGGACGCGAGCGCCGTCGGGATGCCGGCAGGCCGGCTTGCACTCATCGCCACCCGCGCGCCGACGCTCGAACCGTCGAGCACGATCTTCTCGAACGTGTCGATGTGCCGGTAAGCAGCAGGGCTGTCGAACACCTCCATGAACCCGTCGACGTTGTCGAGGAGCAACAAAATGTCAGCCTGCCCCTGCGCGCCAGTACCTTTGCGGTTGTCGATCTCGCTCGACAGCATGTCGAGCAGACGGATCTGCCGCTCCCGTTCGGCTGCCACCACAACGTCACCCGTGTGCACGAGCCGTGCGACGTCGTCGAACGCGGCGGCGCCGTACACGTACACGTACACGTACACGTACACGTACACGTACACGTACACGTACACGTGCACGTACACGTGCACGTGCAAGGTATCGGGAGCGAGTCGGTGCGAAGCCGCAAGAGCGATCGCCCGCAAGACGCCGCTGACCTCTTCACCGTCCACGCCGAACACAGAAAGGTTCCCGCTGCGCATGTTCCACCCCACGGGGTAATGCGCGCAAGCGCTTCTTCAGTGAGCTCCATTCGCGCGGTAGACCGCGCGCCCTATTTAAAACGTGGATCCTTACTCCATGCGGTAACCCGCTGCATATAACCCGGCATCGGACTGTGCCGTCCACCGGTTGTCAACGCCGGCGAGAGAGGAGCCATTGCGGTTTGCTTCACCGGGCGGGTACAAGTTGCCAGGCGACACCCACACTGCCCCGTTCGTCGAGGCCCACGGCGGCGAAGCTCTCACGCGGTATACCGAGCCCTTCTTCACCGAAACAGGCGAAATACCGACACGAGCCACGACATCGGTTTGGGCCGTCACTGAGGCCGACGCCAACTCGGCGCCGACATCACTCAACAGTGACACCCGCCAAACGGATCCTCCCTCGAACGTGTCGACTCCAAGCTCGTTTATTACGTCGACCGTGCTCACGAATCGTTGTTCAACGAACGAACCACCACTTACCGGCAGCGGATACCAAGCTGACGGTCCCGGATCAAAGATGTTGTAGGTCACAGCGTTCACTTGATGTAGCTGCTTGTTCGCAGCCGGCGGAATTGCCTGGGCTTGACCACCGGAGCCGGCCGGGGTGCCTGGCGGCGACGGAGATCCTGCTTGCGTACCGCCCGAAGGCGCACTCGCGGACGATGTGGGACCCGGAGGCGTTCCCGGAGGCGGTTGTGAGCCGGGCCGGCTCGGAGCGGGGTCGATCGAGACGGTGGTCGTCGGTGCGCTAGACCCGGAGGACGTCAGTGAGACGCCACTCTTCTTTTCTGCGTCCAGCGCCTTCGGTTCCGTACCCGCTTTGTGTTTCAGCGAATCGAAGACTCCTCCCGTTGCTGCCCACGCACTTCCTCCAAGAAGCAAGAACACCGCAACGACGACCCCCGCCAAAACTTTGCGCGGCGGGCGTCGACGTATCGAGGTGACCTTGCTCGCATTTCCTCCGGTTTTACGGATGCGCACGACTGTTGGCGTATCCGATGACTCGCCGGCAACGACGTTCTCAGGGTCGATCTCCACACGAGGAGGATCGAGGCGCTCGGTCGTTGCAGTTTCACGTATTGAATCAGCCCACTCGCGCAGATCAGATGGTCGATCAGACGCTGACCGGGCTGCGGCGGCGTCGATGAGATCTATCAGCGCACGCGGAACCGACTCGTCGAGAAACCCTCCGGTGGGCTCGCCGCTTAGCAGTTCGCGCCCCAATACTCCGAGCGCGAAGACATCGGCCGGAGCAGTGAACGGTTCGCCTCTAAGGACTTCGGTGGCTAGATAACCCGGCGTGCCCGCGAAAATCTCTTCCGCTTTGGATTTGGTGCTTGTCAAAGCTCCGACGCCGAAGTCACCGAGGTAGACGTCGCCGTCGTCCGATAGGAAGATATTCGACGGCTTGACGTCACGATGCACAATGCCCCGGCGATGCAGTGCCTCCAGTGCTTCCGCTACTGAAGAAAGAACCGCAACGGTTTGCCCGGGTGTCAGCTTGCGATCACGCTCTAGCAGCCGAGCAAGACTTCCACCCGCGAGGAACGGCATGACGAGATATGGCCGGCCGTCTTTTTCGAGAGCGGTGTCGTAGATCTGGACGATTCGCGGGTGCTGAAGCTCAGCTAGCAATGATGCCTCGTGGGTGAGAAACTCACGCACAGCAGCATCGGAAGTCTCCATCGACTTGATGACGACGTAGCGGTTGAGCGACGGCTGCCGCGCCAGGAACACGACGGAGGAGGCGCCGCGACCGAGTTCCCGAAGCACCTCATATGACCCGAACCGTGAAGAGCTGCCGTTGTGATTACGACGGAGGCTCAGCCGTTTGGTCACGCGTCCCAATTCAAGACTCCAGCCCGGCGATGTTCCATGCGGGGACCCTACCGCCGGTTTACCCGTCGAATCCGGAGACTCGTACCGTAATGTGGGCGGGTAGACGGCGTCCGGCGAGCAAGACCTCACCCGCACTCGAACGAGTCGGTTCGTACGAGCTGCTCGACGAGCTCGGCCGGGGAGGGATGGGCGTCGTCTCCCACAACAAGCATCGGCGCTGCTGCGACGAAAACGTCAACTACAACGGGACGCGTGAGAGGGCCCCTGCATACGCAACTCAATAACGACATCCGAGCCGATCAAATCCTCGATATCGACGAACCCGCCGGCTTCGGGTGTTGCGGTGTTGCTTTCCAGCGCCGCGTTGAGATACCTTCACGGCAAGCGACTGGCGTTAGGTGGGTAACCACCGGGAAGCGGTATGTCGAGGTCGTACGCCTGGGCCTCGGTGGACATGATCCATACCACCGGGAGCTTCCATGAAATCAGTCAGTTCGCAGTCCGTCAACACTGCTTTTGCATCGGCCCTTGATGTTGTTGCAGCCGTTGAACCGGCCGTTGCCGAAGCCATTCGCCAAGAGCTTGACGATCAACGCAGCAGCCTCAAGTTGATCGCCCCTGAGAATTACGCATCGCCGGCAGTTTTGTTGGCCATGG
>JBBSGY010000073.1:0-8666 GCA_038253645.1 Acidimicrobiales bacterium | reverse complement strand
CTCGACGATCATGCGGGCGCTTCGTTGACGAGTCGCCTGTCCCTTGAAGTGAGTCACCACGACTTCGGGCCAGTACCAGACCGACCATCCCGCCTGTTTGATGCGGTAGGCCCAGTCGGTACGCTCGACGTTCCCCCGCAGCCGACTACGAGGGCTGCAACACCCGAAAGTATAAGGAGGACCGGATTGAATCGCCTACCAACTACTCGCATCGAAACAGTTTTAACGGTTCTCGCTTCTGATTCACATTTGGAACGCACGATCACGATCGTGCGTAGAATGGAAGAGTTGCGTTCTTTGACAAATCCAATACTTCGCAACCCTTTCTGCTCAATCAGCAGATATAACGGGGGTGATCGGCTTCGACTTCAGTGGTCGATTCGGGAGAAGCGAGCCGTGGTCTCCGAAACCACGTTAAAGAGTCGGAAAAAAAACAAACGCTGACAACCAGCAACTGCAAGCTGCCTAAACAGCAGTGAGCCATCCGGCCGGCCCCGGTCCTGCGGGTCGGATAACGGGTGTCATTCAGTAGGACTTACTGCAAATGTTCGTCAGTGATGTTTGTAGGAAACTTCAGCTGAATACGGAACTTGCATCGTGCCGGTGCGCCGCAAGTTCCCGACAATCTCACACTGGCTGCGCTCGGAGAAGTCCCGTTGAGAAACTGAGGGACCCGGGTTCGATTCCCGGCACCTCCAAGAGTGCTCAGGGGAAACCGTGAGCATTGTTGGAGGTGTACCGACATCCACATAGAGCTCAAATATTTGGCGCGCCCATTCAATGGCGTCGCTTACACGAATTCCCGTCGGCTGCGGACGCGTCCATAACTCAAGATTTTCTGGACGATAGTCGTCGCGCACGCCATTCAGATGATGCACAGATTCACCGACGACCAAATGCCGTTTAAGCAAGTTCTCCGCTACCAAGATGTGCTCGAACACATACCGACCGTTTGACTTGGAGCGCGGGTGGTCAGGAGTGTAAACGAGCACGTAGCCAGCCTTATGACGTTGCCACCTTTCCAATTACCGTTACGTGTGCCAACTTCAGTACGACACCAGCCACACGTAGCTGACTTAACCTGCTTCTCGTTGCCACATGCGCACGCATCGCGATTTCGACACGAAGCACAACGAAGATGCTGGCTTGACGGCTCAAAACAACGCCCACACTGCTTGCATTCCCGGTTTTGCATTCCCACAACGATATTCAAGGGGTGTGACAATGCTCATTCCACCACCCGGACTCAACAACGTTGCACGCTGTCGATGAGACGACTTAGGCCCAACTACTGCTTGGCGCCTGACGCCTGACGTTGACCATTTGCACCGATGCAATCGAAGGCAGCACAATGACTGTCGCCGACATCGAGGATCTGCTATTGGATGGCCGCTGTCTCTAATCGGGTGCTCGTGAACCGGTCAGCCTCGTTGCACAGCGCGACTTCACGGGTGGAGCAAAATGGGATTGCAAGTTCACGTCATCAGCTTTGGTGACGCTATCGAGCTGTGTTCTCGCTGTATCTCAGATTGCTGACATCGAAATCATGCGTAGTGGTACGGAAGTTTTTGCCTTCACTACCAAGCCGGCGAACACTCCAAAGTGGATCGGGTTCATCGAATCCGAGCACACTAACGAATGACCACCGAAGGTTGGCACGGTTTACGTAAAACCGCCGAACCGACGGTTCAAGTCGAAGGCCCATTTTGGTGCTCAATGTTCTGAATCCGTAACGTGTGTAGAGGTCCAGCGCTTGTTGATTGAAGGAAAACACGTGCAATCGAACCCATGAAGCATCCTGCTCAGTAGCGCGTCGCTTGGCTTCGTCCAAGAGACGTGTTCCATAACCCTGGCTGCGAAAATCCGGATGTGTTGCGAGTATGTGGATGTTGAACATGTTTGCCTCGGGTGATACTCCGTTCGCGTGCTCGACATCCAATGTCGCTTTCAATATGGCGGTTACGACGCCGTTAGGTGCCTCGCTGACAAGAAGTGTGCAGTCTTGATCGTCGATGGCCCGTCGCAAATAGCCGCAGATGTCGCTGTCGGTTGCGTCCCGAAGGAAGAACCATGAAGTGTCCGGATCGGCCTGACGGTGTTCAGAAATCAAGTACTTGAGGATTCCGCGCATTGGTTCAACGTCTTCATTGGTTGCCAAACGTACGTTGCACAGCGCTGCGGCAAACTCGGAGTTGCCGGGGCCTGACACGGTCATTCAGTCGCCTGAGACAACACGAGAACACCCGCCGGTAATGCGCAAGAGTTCTTCGTAAGAGGTTGGAAAGATCGTATGTGACGTGCCTCCCGCCGCCCAGACCACTGGATAGTCTGCCAATGCCTCGTCGACGACGGTGAACAACGGTTCTGGATGACCAACGGGTGCAACGCCGCCGATGACTTGACCCGTTGCGTCACGTACTTGGTTTGAATTGGCCCTTTGAATCGAAGTGCGTCCGATTTGCAAGGCGAGGCTGTCAATGTCCACTCGATGCCGGCCGCTTGTGAGAACCAACAAAGGTTCGTTGTCTGCCATGAACACGAGACTGTTCGCAATCGCGCCGACGTCACAGCCCAACAGGTCTGCAGCCTCGGCCGCCGTGCGTGCCGGCGACGTCAACTCGATTATTTCGCCCGATGCACCCGCTGTCTTCAGTGCTTGTGCTACAGCCTGGCTTCGGGGTGAGCGGGAACTTGTATTCGCGGACACAGGATTCTCCAATGATCGTTGACGGTTGGTCATTCTATGAACACAGCGCTGCCCCGTTACCATCTGCGAAAACGCTTGTTCCTTTGAGGAATACAGCTACCGCGCAACTAAAGACGCTTCGAAACGCGTTTTCCGCTGGTTGACAAGGTTTGATTTAGTTCCCGTCAGGACCACAAACAAAGAAACAATTTGCTGCGAAGCAGCCTAAGTAACCATGTGAACGCTTGAAGAGCGGGTCCTCCAGCTGAGTTCGAAAGGCATCGCGAGTTAACGTCTGACTGACGGGCTGCGTCAAAATGTTCTAAGGGCCCGCCGCCAAATAACTTGGACATTTCAACGGCCAGATGACGCTGCTCACTGCGTTGCCGAAACTCGCAGTATCGGTTACTTACCTCGTTCCGGCGCCTTGTGAGCAACGCCCCTGGCTCGCTGAAATGCGCGCAACTTATTTGACGGCGGACCCTAAAGGTCTCTACTTAATCGCAAGTACCGATTCCTCGTCATTTTGCAAGAAATCGGCAATTCGTTCGGCATTGCTTTCCAGCATTCCCACGATTTGTGCGGTCGTCACGTTGCCGCAGCGAAGCCAAATGACTTTGGGAGGGAAGCCATGAAGGATAGCCAGCTGGCGAAAGTCATCATCTTTCGAAACGATGACAGCGTTTCCATTCCTTGCCAGCTCCCAAATCGACCGATCAGCGGCTCCGAACTTCAAGAGATTCGAAACGTGGTCGACGTCATCGAACATCGGCTTCAAGAGCGGAACGAGCCGGAAACTCAAATTCTCGTCAAGTATCAACAGCACTGTGTCAGCTCACCAAACGCCGTTCGCGTTCAGCGGCAAAAGCAATGCAAGCGCGAATCTGCTCTTCGTTGACTTGCGGAAAGTCAGCAACGATCTCTTCGATCGACTGACCTGCAGCAAGGTAGTCCAATACGTCGAAAACCGTTACACGGGTACCTGTTATGCATGGCTTTCCACTACGCACTTCAGGGTCGATTGAGATCAACAGTTCCAGATTCGCCATTGTTGGAATCTTACTCGACCATCAAACAGCGATTCGAGTGAGTCATTTATACATTCTCGCCGGCCACGTCCACACGTTTTCGCTGGTCGTTCAAGTTTGATGTAGGAACCGCCACCTCCACAAATTTGTAACATCCCGTTTCGGTTTTGACAGCTCCGTAGTTAGCCGCTTAACAGTTGGCCCGCCAATCAGTCCGTCAGGACAATCCGACTGGTAGTCGTCCTTGTCGTTCGAATACTTCTCGCGCCGCCTTCATAGCGCTGATGACGCGCGGGAACCCAACGAATGGCAAGCAATGCACGATTGCTTCGACTATCTCTACGGGCGACAAATCGAGCTCGAGTGCCGCAGCAACGTGGATCTGGATCTCCTTGTTCGAGTCGCCGAGTGACGTCAGACAAGCCATTGCCAGGAGCTGTCGGCGCTTGAGATCGAGCCCGTCACGAGGATGGATGCCGGCATACGCCCATTCGGCGATGAAACGCCCGAGGTCGGGTGCAATGTCATCGAGACTCTTTTCAACCAACGACTCCCAGCCGTGCCGGTAGAAGGATTTCCGCGATTCGAGGATCGTCCGGTTCAACGTCAATACGTCAATACGTCAATAGAAGGTCATCTTTTCGAGGCCGAGTGTTGGTCGAGCAGTAATGATCCGAAGTGACTCAAATTCAAGTTTCCGCCGCTGATGATCACGCCCACTCTCTGCCCACGAAAGTCAGCTCGCTGCTTCCGCAGGCCTGCAATACCGAGACATCCCGTCGGCTCGACAACAATATTCATTCGAGACACCAGCATTGTCATCGATTCAACAAGTTCCGCATCGGTAACCGTGAAGATGTCGGTAACGATTCGCTTGATGATTTCGAATGGGTGCGTGCCGAGGTACTGGGCAGTAGCTCCGTCGGCAATGGTTGTCGGCGGATCGATCCTGACTATCGATCCGGACCGCAGCGATTGCTGCCCGTCGTTGCCGGCCTCGGGCTCGACGCCGTACAGCTTGCACTCGGGGAGTAATGCTTCTGCGGCCAACGCAGATCCACTGAGTAGCCCGCCCCCGCTCACCGGAACGAGCAATGCATCGAGATGCTCAACCGCCTCGATGAGTTCCTTCGCAGCAGTTCCTTGCCCTGCAAGAACGTGCGGATGGTCGTAGGAAGGGATAAGCGTGCGACCAGATGATTCAGCCAGATCAGCCGCAATCTGCTCTCGGCTCTCGGTTTGGCGGTCGTAGATGATTACGTTGCCGCCGTAACTCCTAGTTGCGTCCATCTTCGAGGACGGTGCGTCATTTGGCATCACGACCGTTACTGGAATATCGAGCAGACGACCGGCGAGTGCAACTGCTTGTGCGTGGTTTCCAGACGAGAACGAGACCGCGCCCGCTTTTCTCTGCTCGGCGTTGAACTGCGACAATGCATTGAACGCGCCACGGAACTTGAACGCGCCAACTCGTTGAAAGTTTTCGCACTTGAACACCACATCGATGCCAAGCATTTCGTTAATGAGCCGCGAGCGCATAACCGGCGTGCGATGCGCATGTCCAATGAGACGCGCGGCGGCGCGTTCGACGTCTTCGTAGGTTGCTGAGGTTGTCATGTTTCTTTCGTAATGCTGGGTCGAATCCGGAGTGCGTACCGAGTGTGCACTCGTGTTGCTCCCGCTGCTGCTGTTCGATGAGCCGTGATGCTGATGACGAGGGTGTTTTCACTTGATGTCTGCATACACCGTTCCTCTCGATACGCCGAGACAATCGGCAACAACCTCAACAGAACGGCGCAAATCCAAGTAACCCGCCTCTTTCAGCTCGCGCGAAAGTTCGCGGCGCTGCAGTTTGCTCAGGGCTTGAGGTGTAGTGGAGAGTCGAGCAGCAAACGTGTCGATGCGGCCACGAATCATTTCTGCGTTGGCAGGCTCAAGCGATTCGTTTACCGACGTGGTATCGAGTTGTGTGAATTGCTGCAATACATTTGCCACGCCATTGAACACGGTCACATCGATGTTCAAACACAACGCAGCGACGTACTTGCCGTCACTGCCCTTGATGCCCACCGAGGTACTTTTCACCTGACGGCCGTCGGGAAGACGATTCGAGTAGTTGGCGATTACCTGCGGATAAGCGTCGTCCGCAGCGCGCGCAAGTCCGAGTTCTGTTGACGGGTCGCCGATCGTCCGACCGGAGAGGTTGTTCTCGATCGCAACGACTGTGCGTGATGGATCACGTAGGTCGTGAAGTACGACCTCACAGAAAGGGGCAAATGTCTGGCCGAGTCCAGCCACAACCTCCTTGAGCTGCCCGATAAGCACGTCGACGACATCGTTCTTGTGAGTCATACGTACAGACTGTCAGAAACTGACAGTCTGTACAACTTAGTTTTTTGTCCTGAGCTACTCCAGTAGCCGGGCTGCGCTTTCGGCGAGCTTCAATGTTCAAAAGATGCTTACCGTTTTCCACATTGGAGCCACTCACTGCGGCGAGTATGTCGCTGTGATGTAACGATTGTCTCGGTTGTATATCGGCATCCATGTCTTGAAGGCGCACACCGACTAGGCACAGTTGTCGTCCTCCTTGCGACGACGGTCGTCGTTTACGCAAGCCTCTTAACCATCGTTACCGTGTCCACGTCCAACGCCGGTGTTGCCACTCTCGGGCTCGTGGCCAATGCCGCCGGAACCAGAGGTTGGTGTGGTCGGCGCCGACTTCCCTGAGCTTGGTGTGCTCGAACCAACCGTGGCATTGGCCGAGCCTGACGTCGATTTCCCCGAGCCCGACTTGTTGGAGCAGTTTGCCGATCATTCAAGACCTCCGATTGAGAATTTCTGCATTACTCACTCACTCGGTGTCTCATGCGTTCTCGTTAGGAGACATTGGTTCTGAAACCTCCACACACTGGGCTTGAGAACACAGTCATCGCCAAGCAGCGCATCTCACAACGTCTTTCCCAATTCGGGCTTGCGTTTGTGTTCCTGATCGCCGGGAAGCTGATCGACCGTCGCAGCTCGGGCATTCGTGGCACGCTGACGCCCATGCGGCTGCGTAGGCGCGACAGAACAGCGCGCGATGGCAAGGGATCACGAATGTTGCTGGCTCTCGTGCTTGCCTTCGATGTATCCGTCGCAGCTGCAACGACCGCGCACGCGCAAGCCGGCGACTCCTCGAACCTGTTCATGACACGACAAACCGTGCTCTCTGGCGCACCCGGGACTATCGCAGAGGCGACCGTGGCCGTCGATCCTCGCGCTCCGCAACACATGGCTGTTGCCGCAGATCCTTACCTGAGACCGACGCGCATCGAAGTTGCTCGAACCAACGATGGGGGTGAGCATTGGTCGGCGGGCCAGGAAATTCTGCCACCCGGTTTCACCAAGAGCTACGACCCACAGCTCACCTTTACTGCAGACGGCACTCTCTTGGTATCCGGCGGCGCCAGTACCGACACGAGAAACCATTGCTTGGGGTCGAGTGTGGTGTTCGTGGCGGCGATCAACGCCGAAGGCATTGATTATCGAATAGTTGCCGCAGCGCCTAGCGACGGCTTGCTCGATCGTCCGACGATGCTGTCAGACCCGCCCGCCCGTCGGGTGATGATCGCTTGGACCGCGTCTCGAGGGCCCGGAGCAGAATGTCGAGCGCGACCCGATTCTTCGAGCACACAGGTTGCAAAGCTAAGTCCGTTGCTGGGGGTGACCGGAATTGTGACCTTGGCGCCCGCGGGGCGAGCCCCATTCGGCTCCGCTTTGGCCGTCGACGGCGGGGGCACCTTGGGTCTGGTCGTTGCTGCGCGCACCGGAAATAACTCGGTCATTACGACATATGAATCGAAAGATGGAGTGAGTTGGACAGCGAATCCGGTCGGCCACGGACAACCGGAACCTGACAGCTTGCCCGGCCTCGGGGGTTTTGTGTTGAGCATGCCGAGCATTGCCGGTCTCCCGGACGGGTTCGCCGTTGCATGGACGGACGCGACAGAGGGGCCGATGCGCACCCGTTTGGCTATTGGCGCGCAGGACAAGTGGCAAGAAGTCGCGGCGCCGCCCTCCGACGGCACCCGCTTGCTTCCCACTCTCGCCGCCGCCGATGGCAATTTGATGCTGGCGCAAGCCGCTGTCACTCAGCACAGCTTGCGGTTCTTGGCGTGGAAACGTCTAAATGACCGATGGCTTTCAATTTCAGACGACGACATCGGCAATGGCGCAAACCGTGACGAGCTGGGTGAGCTGCTCGGATTAGGTGTTGGCCCTTCGGGAAGCCAGATCGCGGCGGCGCCTTCGGAGGTGTCGGGTGGTTCGGCGCTGATGGTCCGCACCCGCCCGCCCAATCCGCCCCCTCCATCTTCGCCGGCTACCGCAGCACCGGCGCACTCCGCAGCGCCGGGTCATTCGGGTGCTTCCAACTGGAGATCCGCAACCATTGCCGGCGCGTGCTTGTTCGCTGTCGTCGCCGGGACGACCGTCGGGGCTGTCGCTCGCTCCCGCAGACGGCGGAAAAGGCGCGCTGTCTAGCCCTCAAGATTCGCACACCAGCCGCGGAAGGACGAATGGGCCGGTTTCGGGATTCTTCGTGATGTACTAGCCACGCAGCGTGGGCATCGGGACCCTTCATCATGATGCTCATGACCGACCTCGCAGGTGTGCCTTCGACGCCATTGCCGGCTAGGCGACCCATCGTCGCCTGGAAAGCTGACTGATGACTTCCCACGCGCATGTGGTGCGCGCGGTTTGGGATGGCCGGCCCGAGCAGTGGTCCGATGTCGTCGATACGTCGGAGGCCTTCCTCGCGTTGCGTCGCAAAATGCTCGAGCTTGCAGCACCAAAACCGACAGACCGCCGTGTTGATCTGGGCGCGGGAACCGGTTTTCTGACCCTGCCTCTAGCCAGACAGTGAGCCGCGTGGCCTTTGTTGGAGACCCGGTTGTTTTGATTCACCGGCAGCG
>JBBSGY010000072.1:0-8675 GCA_038253645.1 Acidimicrobiales bacterium | reverse complement strand
GCTGTCTGCACCCCATCGCACCAATGCCCTCGCTGCACTTTGCGAGGAGCTGACAGCCACCAAGACGATCTATCCGGGCACGGATCTCGTCATGGTCTACAGCGCGAAGGACCATACAGCAGGCTGAGAGCCGAACAATGATTTTTACTCTGTGTCGGGAGTCCTGGAATCAGGACAGACTTGTCGGTCCTCAGCCACCGAAGAAGCATTGGCGCCCGCGGCAGAGCCATGTGACCGTTCTCAAGAGCGGAGATGTTCTCGCCTACCGAGCTCGCGGCTATTGCTTCGTATTCCTCGTGAGCGAAATCGACAAGGACCGCCTCACCACATCGCCAGTGCTCGATGCCCTCGATTGGAAAGGGTCCGAACCTCCCGGGTTTCTCCGCCTATGGATCATGGCCCGAAGGAAGGCGGACCTCGTGCGCCGAGGGCACTATGACGGACCTGTCTGGATGCCTCGGCGGCTGCGAGTCCACGCCCGAACGGACGCCGATTTCGCTGATCAAGGCTTCACGAGGGTGCGCAGAGGCAAGGGACCGAAGACGACGATGTACACCTGCCCTCATGGGCGCTCGAACTGGGAGAAACTCGCTGACCAGATCAACGCATACGTTGCGGCAAACCCGCAGGGAATAGGCTGACTGCGCCGTGCGGGCGATTACGTAAATCCCTCCGGGGGCGTGCCGCTCCCGTACGAGTTGCTTGCATTGCTTGACAGTGGTTGCGTCGAGCTCGTCAACGAAAAGGACCTCGTGCGCCGCGAAAAGCTTCGGAGGCAGGACGTCTCGATGTGAACGCAGAGTCGCGAACCATTGCACTGGATGCATCATCATTGACACTCACCCCCACTGGAGTACGGACTGCTCGCTGCTCCCGCGTCCGAGATGCCCAACGCGGCCGCAAAATCAAGGCTCATTTCAGCCGGTTGGTCCGACGCGACCACCGTGTCGCCCCACATTTTCAATGTTTACATTCACAACATCCGACGAAAGCTCGCAACAATCGCGCCTGATTTCGTGGTTCGAGGCAGCCAGCGGTGTCGGCTTCCGGTTGGTCGATAAATCAGCCTGAAAGCTTCTCCAACTCGCGTGGGCGATTAGTTGCTCTCCGCTTCAATCAATTCCGGTCCGTTATTGCGAACGTTGTTCACGGCTGTTGAGACTTTGTGGCGATCCAATAGACCTAACCGCGGCGGACGCAGGAGCGTTGCTGCCTCTTCGGGATCTGTCTCTTCACCAAGCCACGTGTTCCATTCGTCAGGTTCAAGCATTAACGGCATGCGGTTGTGAACATCTGACATGTCCTTGTTTGCGTCAGTCGTGATGATCGTGCATGAGAACAACGGTGGAGCATCGTTAGGCTTTTTCGGATCGCGCCAAACCTCCCACAAACCCGCGAGTGCGATCGGCGTACCTTCGCGAGATTTGAAATACCACGGCTGCTTTTCCTTTTCGAGCTTCTGCCACTCGTAGTAACCGTCAATCGGAAAAAGACATCGGTGCCCTTTGAACGCGCGCCGATATGCAGGCTTCATCGTCACCGAGTCGGCACGAGCATTGATCATTCGAGCGCTGCCTGACAAATCCTTGGCGAAGAATGGAACGAGACCCCATCGCATTGTCTCGAGACGCCGAACGCCCGTGTGTTCCGCGACAACAAGCACGTCTTCAGTGGGCGCGACGTTGTAGCTCGAAGGAAGTCTCTCGGCGTCAGGCTCGATCTCTTCGATGCCCAAGGCCTTGGCAATGTCTTCGATCGAGGTTGTCGATGTCATTCGTCCACACATGGCGACCACCTACAGGCTCTGTCCGTCATCTGCACAATACGTGGCCGGAATCGGGTCTAATTACACGCTGTGTGTATGCAGCCGTCAGGCTGAGATGGCCGAGTCGTCGAGCGGCAACACGTGGACGCCGCCGCACCAATTCCACGATTTCGCAAGCGCCGCCGCCTCGTCGGAAGTACGAACATCAATTGTCGTGTAGCCGTTGATCGCTGCCGTGTTGACACTCTTGTGGGATTGGTGCTCGGCCTTTGCGAGCAGCTGCGCAATCGCAGAATTGGGTCGCAGCTTCCCATCAGGATGAATCGGTCGCGACAGCATGTCGATAGGCAATGCCTCTTCGGACTCCATGAACAAAACCAAGTACTTCACGCATCCCCCAATGCTCAAAAGTTGGACGGCCCCGCCCTAATTCCTAAACACGCGCCATATTGGCGAAACGTGTATATCGGTCGATAAAAGCAAGCTGCGTCGTGCCGACCGGACCGTTGCGGTGCTTCGACACGAGAATTTCCGCCGTTCCTTTGTCAGGCGATTCCGCGTTGTAGATCTCATCGCGATACAAAAACATGACGACGTCGGCATCCTGCTCCAGTGAACCGCTCTCTCTCAGGTCGGCGAGGATCGGACGTTTGTCTGCACGCATTTCCAGATTCCTCGAAAGCTGCGATAGCGCGATGACGGGAACATCAAGCTCTCTGGCAAGGATTTTGAGCCCGCGGCTCATCTCCGAGACCTCTACCTGGCGGTTCTCGGCGTTGGAGCGGCCCGACATCAGCTGCAAATAGTCGATTACGACGAGCCCGAGACCGCCGGTACTTGCCTTTAGACGGCGCGCCTTTGCACGAATATCCATAACCGTGAGGTTCGGCTTGTCGTCGATGAAAATTGGCGCTTCACCAAGACGGCCGATCGCGTGATTGATCTTCGGCCAGTCAGTGTCGAGCAGACGACCATTGCGCAGACGACCGGCATCAACCCGTGCTTCCGCGCACAACAGGCGTTGCGTGATTTCGAGGTGGCTCATTTCGAGTGAGAAGAACAGAGTTGGCGTGCCCTGCATTGCCGCATGAGAAATGACGTTGAGTGCAAAGGCCGTGTTGTGCACGACAAAGTCATTGGCGACGAAGTTGTGATGAATCGGAACGGTGAGGTCGAAGACTTGTTCGTCACCGACGTATTCGATTTCTACAATCTCGTCCCAGCGAATGTCGGCATCGGCGGGAAGCTCGGAGCGCGCCGGCCCGTCGGCCAGAAACGCTGCCGCGCTCTCCCAAAGAGTCGGTGCTGCAACGTCACCGCTTCGCAATTGACCGCCACCTGATTCAAGAGCCCCGACCAGGACTTTCGAAGGTGATGCAGCCAGCGAGCCGACCAGGCGACGCATGTCTTCTTCGCGAGCGAACAGACCAACCTCGCGCTCGAACCGACGAAGCTCGGAGTGGTCGGTGAGCGCAAGTTGAAAGGTTTCTGAAAGCGACCGCACCTCGGCGTTGAAGCCAAAACGCAGCATCAAGTGTTGAACGTCACGCGCCATTCGCTCGGACCGCGTACTCCAACGCAATTCGCTTGGACCATCGAGGTCGACGACAACGTCGGTTCCCGTTGCCATAAGACGACGGAGGAAGAACGACATTCGCTCGCGCGGCAACTGCCAAACAATTGACGGAAGTTCCCGCTGCGTTGCACTGCAGGTCAACACGCCGTGGCGGCGCAGCAATTCGACTACTGGATTCGCTATCTGATGTCGGCCGACAAAAGCGACCCGCGTGCGACCATCGACATCATCGTGGCGAATTGCCCGCGCGCCGGTACGAAAGCCGTGCACTGCGGCGTCTTCGACAACCTCTTCAATCGAGCTTGAAAAAGAAGGGGACTCTCCACCTTCACCACCGTCCGAGAGAAGGTGGGCGAGCAGCGCCAACTCGCTTTCGGGTTGCGTTTCGATTCCGAACACCGGCAGACGTTTCGGAACGGCAACGAACTGACCCGGCTTCAATTTGCCGAGCGGGCGCCACCCGTCAGGCGTAAGAAACGGGTGCGTAAGAGTCGTGCGAACTTGACGGCCTAGCCGGGTGCGAACGCGAAACAACGGCTTGATGCCGTCGTCCACGAACGCACTGGGCTGCGTCGTCTGTAAACGGCGATTGTCGTCGAGGCACAATACGTCGACAATTTCGCCTTCTTCCCCCCGCCGATGAATTTCGGCTGCCGTGTAAATAACGCCGGTAGTCGGATCAACAATTTGCGTGTCCCATGCCACGCACTTGCCCATTGCGGGACGGGCGCCGACAATGATCAGCGCAGAGGGCTGCAAGCCGGAAAGTCGCTCGTCGAGATCATTGAAACCGGTCGGAACGCCGGTGATCGACTCGCCGCGGTCGTAGAGCGATTCGAGCCTGTCCAGGCTCTTGACAAGGAGTTCTCTGATCGGCGCCAGCGTGTCAGAGACACGTCGCTGGGCGACGTCGAACATCAGGGCTTCGGCGTGGTCCACTGCAGCGATCACGTCTTCAGGAACCGAGTAACCCATTTCCGCGATCTCGCCGGCACAGCCGATGAGCCTTCGCAGCAACGCGTGCTCTTCGACGATGCGCGCATAACGACCCGCGTTCGAAGTTGCAGGAGTACTTGCTTGCAACGACACGAGAATCGACGGACCGCCAATCGCTTCGAGCAAGTCCGCGCGTGCGAGCTCGTCCGAAACGGTCACAGGGTCAGCGGGCTCACCACGACTCCAAAGCGAAATGATTGCTTCGTAGATATGTCCGTGCGCCGGCTTGTAGAAATCAGACGCGCCGCACGACTCGACAGCAGGAACAATCGCTTCCTGCGACAGCAGCATCGCTCCTAAGAGTGATTCTTCTGCCTGCAGGTTGTGTGGAGGTACACGACCGCTATCTTGAGCACCACCGGATCCAGAACGGCGCGAGCGAATGTCAACGGTTTGCGGCACGGAGGAACAAACTGGTCGCGATTGCCTGGGGATCGCTAGGGGAAAAACCTGGGGATCTTGTCGAAATATCTGTGGGTGACATCAGGAAATCGTGCTCCGGACTGTGGGAATTGTGACTCATCCAGTGGAAAACGTGTGCGCGGGCGCGCTGATAATCCACAAGGAAACGTACGTTCGTACAATACGTGGCTCATGAGGCTACATAAGGGCCCGTTGACCCTTGTCGGCTATTTCGCTGCGACGATGACGACAGCCAGACTGACCTGTACGTCCGGGTGCAAACGAATCGGTACCTGGTGGTCCCCGAGGGTCTTGAGGTGCTCGTGAATGTCAATCTGACGCCTGTCGACATCGATGCTCAACTGCTCAAGAATCGCATCGGCGATCTCATGATTGGTAACCGAGCCGAAAAGCTTGCCCTCGACACCGGCACGTGCCTCTATACGCAAGCTGGCGTCAACGAGTTTCGCCGCAGTTGCCTGCGCTGCCTCTTTGTTCTTTACATCTGCTTTATCTCGCGATGCGCGCATTGCCTTTGCCTGCTCAGCTATGCCCTTGGTTGCCTTGATGGCGTGGCCGCGAGGAATCAGGAAATTACGAGCAAATCCGTCGGCGACATCAATGATGTCGCCACGCTTGCCTACCTTGTCAACGTCTGATCTGAGAACAACCTGCACTCTTTATACCTCCGCAGTTTCTGCGTCGTCTTTAGGTGCCTCAACCTCGACATCGTCTGCCGGAACCTCTACAATGACGGGCGGAAGAATCTCTTCGTCAGGCGCTGCAAGCGTGGAATCTTCGTCCTCGTTGCGGTCGCCGCCCGATCCGCCGCGACGGTCATTTCGCGGTGGTCGCCCACTGCGTTCTGTTGTCGTGCGCTGCGAATACGGAAGGAGTGCAATCTCGCGGCTCGTCTTGACGGCTACGGCAATGTCACGCTGATGTTGCGCGCAGTTGCCGGTAACCCGCCGTGCGCGAATCTTGCCTCGGTCGCTGACGAACTTGCGAAGCAAGTTGACGTCTTTGTAGTCAATCCATTCCGTCTTTTCCTTGCAGAATTGACAGACCTTGCGGTTCTTTCGCGTTGCCTCTTTGGGCGCACGCTTCGGTGCTGGTCTTGCCATTAAAACGGCTCCTCATCGGCTGCCCAGCCCGAGTCGGCGCCGCCGCCTGAAGTGACCGAGATAACGGGCTCGCCGCCACCATTGCCGTTGTTGTTGCCACCCTCACCCTGCGAGTCCGGACCCTTACGTGCGCTCTTCTTCACTTCGGCTGTTGCCCAGCGAAGACTTGGGCCGATTTCGTCGGCGACAACTTCGATCTTAGAACGCTTGTCACCGTCCTGGGTCTCCCAAGACCGCTGCTCGAGACGGCCGGTCACCATTACGCGAGCCCCGCGTGTGAGCGACTCTGCTGCGTGTTCTGCCATTTCGCGCCAGCAAACGATGTCGAAAAAGGAGGTCGCTTCTTCCCACTCTTGGTTTTGACGATTTTGCCAGCGGCGGTTGACCGCAAGGCCAAACGTTGCGGTCGCCTGACCGGTTGGTGTGAAGCGCAACTCGGGGTCGCGGGTGATATTGCCAACAAGAGAAACGGTGTTTCCACTCATGATGAAGCTCCAGTACTTACTGCGGCGTCAGCCGAAGATGTTGAATTACTGGCCTGTCGCGAACGACCGGCGATGGTTTCGGGGATGCGAACGATCTTGTGACGCACAACGTCGTCACTCAACAAGAGCATGCGGTCGAGGTCTGCAACAACGTTTGGTTCCGCGTTGAACTCAACGAGTGCGTAATAGCCCTCCCACCGGTGACGCATTTCGTATGCAAACCGGCGCCGGCCCCACTTCTCGATTTGGCCGACTTTGCCATTGCTGGTGTTGAGTGAATCTTTGACTCGCTTCACCACACCATCGATCAAGGCATCGTCCGCGCCACTGTCGAGAATCAATACGACTTCATAAGGCCTCATAGGGCCATTCCTCCTCTGGTTCCCGCGCTTTTGCACGGAAGCCCTGAACCCAGGGCAGGGGTTGGTACAACCTTGAGGATCGTAGTAGCTAAAGCGGGTCTGTTCTCCACGCCAATGAGTATGACGAGACCCTGAGACATTTAAGCGCGAGTACGAACTTACGCGCAGCCCGAGCCTCCGAGCTGGAGGACTGAGCCCGAGCTGATGCCGAGGGACGCGAGCCCCCCGGCCTTCGTCTCGACCGCATATCGATATGGCCCGATGGCGTTGTAGAGCCGGCATTTTGACGCCTCGACAGTGCATGGAGCCATCTCGTCGGATGAGACGAACTTGCCCTGGTCATCGAACCAGGCAATCGCCAGCGGCACCGGAACGTTCGCCATGTAAAACGATGCCTTCGTCGGTGTTGAGAACTTGAAAATCATTCCTACATAGCCGCCGATGTCCTTCTGGCCCATAAGCCCCTTTTCGAGCTTCTCTTTTGTGTCGGCGAGCAGACCGCAATGTGAAATTGAGGCGCCACCGGCGGACAGCGTGATCGTGAACGCAACCGGCGAGAAACCAGCGATGCCTTTCGTGTCCGGTACGGTCGTCGTGGTCGTCATCGGAGCAACCTCGTGAGATGCCGACTTGCCATGCTTGCCGGATGCGACCGCAGTGACAGCGACTACGAAAATAATGCCCGCTATAACCGCAAGAACGGCCCGATAACGCGCTTCCCATCGACGGATGATGCGCTCTGTGGTGTGCGACACACCCGCAGTATTGCCGCGCTGAGCCTACTTATTGGTTCAAAATGCCATTCACGTCGGGTGTGGTGAGTTGGCGCTGACCTTTGGGCCGGCGAGTCTGGTTGCCTGTGCTTGTGCCCGTGCCTCCGGTTGCGGTTCCGGTTCCCGTTTCGTCACGAAAATTCGGCAACCCGGGCGGTGGTTGAAATATGGGCTGTTTGGGATCCGTCGGCGAGCCTGGCGAACCGAAGTCGGGAATCGTCGTTGTTGTGTCAAACGTTGGTCCGTAAACACGACCATGCGTTGGGCGACAACTAGGAGGCTCGCTGAAGGTTTTGTTGTCCTGGGGGGTAACAGCATTCATATAGGTGGAGAACATGTGCGCCGGCGCACCACCACCGACAACCGGGCTGAATCCCTCCACGCTCTTCATCACATGCGAACTGCCGTCGGGGAACCCCATCCAAACGGCGGTGGAAAGAGTCGGGGTGTAGCCGACGAACCAAGCATCACCGCTGTTTTCGGTCGTTCCGGTCTTGCCTGCAAGCGTCTTGTTACCAATGCGTGCTCGAGTTCCCGTTCCACTGTCAACAACGCCCTGCAGTGCAAGATTCACAGCTTCCGCTGTGTTCTCCTCCATTGCGCGCGTGCGCACAGGCTTTGCTTTCTCCAACAGTTCGCCGTCCGGGGTTCTCACTTCTAAAAGCGGGTTGACGTCTACGTGCATGCCGTTCTGAGAAAACGTCATGTACGCGTTTGCCATTTCGAGCGGTGAAACGTTCGACGTACCGAGAACGTTCGCGATGTTCTCACCGACCGGCGACGTAATGCCTGCCGCCTTCGCCATCGCCGCCGTCTTATCAGCACCGATTTGATCGTTCAATTGCGCATAGACGGTATTGACCGAGTCCGCAGTTGCAGAAAGGAGGTCCATATAACCGCCACCGCCTTCTGCGTCGGAGTAATTAGCAACAGTCCAGTCTTTGCCGTCGTTGGCACCTTTGATAGTGATCTTGGGTTCGGCGAGATAGGTCTCGCGGTAGCAAACGCCGCTTTCAACTGCGGCCGCAAGCGCGAACGGCTTGAAGGTTGAACCTGCTTGACGTCCACTGCCGCCACCTTCGCGTCCGACGGCGAGATTCACTTGCGAAGCTTTGTAATCACGACCGCCGACCATCGCTTTGACACCACCGCTTTGGTCAATCGTTACAAGAGCGCCAGCCGGTTCATTCGG
>JBBSGY010000071.1:0-8760 GCA_038253645.1 Acidimicrobiales bacterium | reverse complement strand
CTTCAAGCGCCGTTACCGCGAATGCGATGTTCTCTTGGTGGATGACATCCAATTCATGGAACACAAGGAGGGGCTACAGGAAGAATTTTTCCACACCTTCAACCAACTTTATGGCGCAAGTAAGCAGATCGTCATCTCCTCAGACCGTCACGCAAAAGCCCTGACGACTTTGGAGGACAGACTCCGTAGCCGCTTTCTTTCCGGCCTCATCACAGATGTACAACCGCCAGACCTTGAAACACGTATCGCGATTTTGGCTAAAAAGGCAGAGAACCTGCGTACCCGCGTCCCAGACGACGTTCTCGAGTTCATTGCTTTCCACGTCACTGACAACATTCGTGAGCTCGAAGGCGCCCTTATTCGGGTTTCGGCCTTCGCGAGTTTAAATAGTCAGCTACTTAACAAAGAGGTCGCAGAGAAGATCTTGAGTGACCTCGTCGGTAAATCCAATCAACCAAAGACCATTACGCCGCGCGACATCCTTGTGGCAACGTCTCACATGTTTGGTTTCTCGATTGAAGAATTGTGTGGGACAAGCCGGCGGCGTCCACTCGTCACTGCCCGCCAAATCGGTATGTATGTCTTCCGCGAACTCACAGACTTCAGCTATCCGGCAATCGCTCGCGAGTTTGGTGGCCGTGACCACACAACGGTTATTCACGCTGTCGACAAGATCACGGCACTCATGTTTGAGCGCGGACAGATTTTCGACCAAGTGACTGAACTGATTCACCGAGTAAGAAGCAGTGGGTAAGTCCGTGGAGAACGCTGTGGAAGATACCGCTCGAGCCAGTGGATATAGGGGGGTAGTTTCCTCACACGGTCCACAGGCATGCGAATTACACGCGAAGTATCTGTGTGGTCCTGTGGATGACACTGGGATACAGAATTCAGGTTTGAGCTGCGATTATTCTGTTTTTTCCACAATCCACAACACTTATCACTACAACCCTTGTTTAAACATGAGTTTCCTAAAAAAGAGGGGCACACCGTGAAGTTCCGTTGCGAGCGCGACGTTCTGTTTGATTCCTTGTCCGTTGCTGCCAAAGCGGTGTCGTCTCAACGCAACGGATTTCCAGCCCTGTCCGGCGTACAAATCAAGGCGTCGGGAAGCACAATCGAGTTCACTGGTACAGATCTCGATCTCACAATTTCGGTGTCAGCTCCTGCTGTCGTGATGAGCGATGGTACCTGTGTTGTTCCCGCGCGCCTCGCAACTGATGTTGTAAAATCACTTCCGTCGGGTGCTGTTATCTTCGAAATTGAGGACAGTGAGGCCGCAGTCAGCGGCGGTCGCACTCAGTTCGCTCTTCGCACCTACGACGCAGAGGAGTTTCCTCGGATTGCAGAACCGGCCGAAGCAACTACAAAACTCGATGCTGCAGAATTCGCAGCAGCACTTCGTCAGGTAGTTCGGGCTGCCAGCTCCGACGATTCTCGACCTGTGCTCACTGGGGTTCTTCTGAGTTCCAGCGATACCGGACTCCGCCTGGTGGCTACAGACTCATATCGGCTTGCGATTCGAGACGTCCCTGGAACTCGGATTCTTCAAGCAGAACAGTCTGTTCTGGTGCCATCCAAGGCGTTGGGCGAGCTCAGTCGCCTCCTCGACGGCGAACAGGAAATCACCGTTGCGCTTTCTGAAAGAGACATCAGCTTCGTTGTCGGCCAAGCGCGTCTGACCAGCCGTCTCATTGAAGGCCAATTTCCCGACTACCAACCGTTGCTCCCTAAGGATTACCCCAACCGACTATGGGTTGATCGCGATGCTTTGTTAGAAGCAGTCCGTCGTGTGAAGCTAGTTGTCAGTGACTCCACCACCCCGGTGCGTTTGGCGCTTCGGGCGGATGGCGTAGAGCTCACGGTTGTGAGCCAAGAGATCGGCCATGCCACCGAAGATCTTGAAGCGAAATATGAAGGTGAGCCGATGACGGTTGCTTTCAACCCGGCGTTCCTCATCGACGGTCTGGAGGTTTCCAGCCCAGGCGATGTTGTTCTGGAGACAATTGATGCTCTTAAACCAGCAACTATCACGTCTGATGAGGCGCAGGACTTCCTGTATCTCATCATGCCCATTCGCGTTTCTTGAACGTCGTTTCCCTGTCGCTGAGCGGTTTTCGGAATTACGAAACAGCAGACCTGGAATTTCCAGCCGACGGGCTGGTCGTAATTCGCGGGGAGAATGGGCAAGGGAAAACGAATCTTCTCGAAGCGATTTGTTATCTCGCCACTTCAAAGTCATTTCGTGAGACGAACACCGACTCGTTTGTTCGCAATTCAGTTGATACCGCAATTGTGCGAGGGACGATGAACAACGAAGGTAGGGAGCTTCTGATCGAGTCGGAAATTACAAAGATCGGGCGCAACCGTCTGAATATCAATCGTCAGCCGATCCGCAGGGGTCGAACACTCGAAGAAATCATTGCAATTACAACGTTTTCGCCCGATGATCTTGAGCTTGTCAAAGCAAGCCCATCCCACCGTCGAAATTACATCGACGATTTACTCGCTGGAAGTGACGAACGGGCTCGTGCCTTACAAGCGGATCTCGACCGCATACTTCGGCAAAGGAACGCGTTGCTTCGTCAATCACATGGTCGTTTAAAACCCGAAATCGAATCGACGCTCGATGTTTGGGACGAAAGGTTTGCCACAGCCGCTGAACAACTTGGGGACGATCGAGCGGTGCTAATCAACGAATTACAACCGCTGGTACAAGAAAGTTATGAAGCAATTTCGGCCTCGAATAACGTGCGAGTTGGAATGACAATCATTACAGAGTGGCGCTCTCAAGACGGCGGTAAAGGCATGCGTGAAACACTGCATACGTCCCGTCAACACGACGCCGCACGCGGAACTACAACCACTGGGCCCTATCGAGACGAATTGAGGCTCACAATCGATGGTTTGCCTTCGCGTAGCCAAGTTTCACAAGGTGAACAACGAAGTCTCGCAATCGCACTTCGCCTTGCCGGCCATCACCACACAACTCAAGCCCGGCAATCCATTCCGGTTTTATTACTCGACGACGTATTTTCCGAACTCGACAGAAAGCGGACCGAACAACTTCTCGCGTCGCTTCCTGTCGGCCAGTGCTTCCTTGCCACAGCGGCCCCACTTCCCAAAACGATCAGTCCAACGCAGCAGATTTCAGTTTCCGGAGGTAAAATTGTCCCGGTGGCGTGATTTTCCAAAAGATGAGGATTCGATCACGCCGCTCAAAACAGCGATCAATTCGATCGCAACCCGACTCGGTGCGGCGACAACATCAGAGATTGCGGTGGTTTTCGGAGTGTGGGACGACGCAGTCGGCGCACAAATCGCAGCGCATGCAAAACCCTCGGCAATAAAACACGGTGTGTTGGTTGTTGAAGTAGATGACAATCGCTGGGCAACGCAGCTCAAATGGATGACGGCGCAGGTAACAGAGCAGCTCAACAGCGCGCTGGGCCACGACGCAATCAACGGTCTTGAAATCAAGTTTCGACCTCGAAACAAGTGATGTCTTAAAGCCCCGGACTCCGTTAAATGTCTCACCCTCGCTGGTAAGGTCTCAGAGTTACGAAATCCAGCGTTTTCGCAGGTCGGCGGCAAGAGTCACCGCCCGGTTTTCGTGTTTTCAGAAGGGGTTTTTCACTGTGGTATCTGAGGACAAATCCTCCCAGTCCTCCAGACGTGCGAAAGAAGACGACGGTTCTTACGGCGCCAAAGACATTCAAGTTCTCGAGGGGCTCGAAGCTGTCCGTAAACGCCCAGGCATGTACATCGGTTCCACAGGTCCGACTGGTCTCCATCACCTCATTTGGGAGGTCGTCGACAACGCGGTCGATGAGGCGATGGCGGGTTACTGCGACAAAATCACCGTTGAGATACTGGCCGACGGCGGCTGCAAGGTCACAGATAACGGTCGCGGTATTCCTACCGATCCGTATCCACAAGGCCCGCAGAAAGGGAAAACGGCGGCTGAGGTCGTCCTTACAGTTCTGCACGCAGGTGGAAAGTTCGGCGGTAGTGGTTACAAGGTTTCGGGTGGTTTGCATGGCGTCGGTGTCTCTGTCGTAAACGCACTTTCTTCAAAACTGATTCTGGAGATCGACCGCGAAGGTAAGCGACATGAAATGACATTCGCGAAGGGTGGCAAACCCCAAGGAAAGCTCGAGGTAACCAGCAAATCTCCGAAAGGTCGCACCGGAACGATCGTCGCCTTCTGGCCGGATCCCACGATTTTCGAAGAGACCGAATTTCGCATGCAGACAATCAAAGAACGCGTGCAGATGTACGCTTTCTTGAACGCCGGCCTACAAATACAGCTGGTCGACCATCGCGAGAGCCGCCAGGAGGAAATCACATATCTCTACAAGGGCGGTATCCGCGACTTCGTCCAGCACCTCAACTCAGCGAAAGAGCCTCTGTTCAAAAAAGTGGGCTACTTCGACGGGCAAGAAGAAGGCCGGCAGGTTGAAATCGCACTGCAATGGAACTCGGGCTACTACGAAGGTATTCACTCATTCGTCAATGGCATTAGTACGCCGGAGGGCGGCATGCATGAAGAGGGATTCCGGAAGTCACTCACCAACGTCGTGAATAAATACGCTCGCTCACGTGGTCTCTTGAAGGAGAAGGAAGAGAACCTTCTTGGTGAGGATGTTCGCGAAGGTCTCACGGCGATTATTTCGGTGAAGATGCCCGAGCCTCAGTTCGAAGGCCAAACAAAGACCAAGCTCGGCTCTGTCGTGATGCGCTCACTCGTCGAGCGCATCACAAACGAAAAGCTCGCGGAATGGCTTGAAGAACACCCAACCGAGGGCAAGCAAATCATCATGAAGAGCGGTCAGGCTGCCCGTGCACGTCTTGCTGCCCGCCAAGCCCGTGATCTCACCCGGCGCAAAAGTGCGCTTGAAGGTGCCGGATTACCTGGAAAATTACGCGATTGTGCAAGCCGCAATTCTCGTGAGACCGAGATCTTTATTGTCGAAGGTGACTCCGCCGGTGGGTCCGCGGTTCAAGCCCGCAACCCACAAACCCAGGCAATCCTGCCTATTCGAGGCAAGATCCTCAACGTCGAGCGTGCACGCGTCGACAAAATGCTCAAAAACACAGAAGTTCAGGCACTTATCGCGGCTATCGGCGCTGGTATCGGCGATGAGTTCGACGTCGACAAAATTCGTTACAACAAGATCTGCATACTGGCCGATGCCGACGTAGACGGCGCTCACATCCGCACGTTGCTGTTGACGCTTTTTTACCGACAAATGAAACCATTGGTCGAGCAAGGCCACGTTTATATTTGCCAGCCGCCCTTGTTTTCTACGTTGGTCGGCAAAGAAAAGATCTACTTGAAAGACGACGCCGCAAAAGCAGCGTTTTTGGCTGATAACCCAAATCACAAACAAGATTTCCAGCGCCTCAAGGGTCTTGGTGAGATGGACTTCCATGAATTGGGAGACACCACGATGGATGCCACAAAGCGCACATTGCTGCAAGTGAGCAGCGACGAGGCGGTAATAGCTGACGAAATCATGAGCATTCTTATGGGCGACGACGTTGGACAACGTCGTGAGTTCATCGAACGCAATGCAACATACGCAGAAGTGGACGCATAATGAGTGACACCCTCCTTCCTGACGAACAACCTCCCGGTATAGAGCCGGTTGAAATTCAGCAAGAGATGGAGCGCAGCTTCATCGACTACGCGATGTCAGTCATCGTGTCGCGAGCACTGCCTGATGCGTACGACGGTCTAAAACCCGTGCACCGCCGCATTTTGTGGGGCATGTACGAGATGGGCAACCGCTCAGACCGACCGTACATGAAGTGCGCCAAGGTCACCGGCGAAGTCATGGGTAACTACCACCCACATGGTGACTCGGCAATTTACGAAGCACTTGTCCGAATGGGCCAAGACTTCAGCCTGCGCCACGTTCTCATCGACAAGCACGGCAACTTCGGTTCGCCTGACGACCCACCCGCTGCTGCTCGATACACCGAGTGCCGCCTTGCGCAGCTTGCGAACCAAATGCTCGCCGGTATCGATGAGGAAACTGTTGACTATGTCGACAACTACTCGGGAGATCGCAAGCAACCAGTAGTTCTCCCCTCCCGATTCCCCAATCTATTGGTAAATGGTTCTCAGGGCATCGCTGTTGGTATGGCGACCAACATTCCCCCGCACAATCTTGGTGAAGTCATCGACGCTGTTGTCCATCTGATCGACAATCCCGACGCACCGGTCGAAGATCTGATGAAGTTCATCAAAGGCCCTGATTTTCCAACCGGAGCTCAAATTTTGGGACGCCAAGGTATTCTCGACGCTTATCGTACCGGGCGTGGTTCGGTGCGTCAGCGCGCAACTGCCGAGATTGTTGAGGGGAAAAAGGGCACGCAGATCATCGTTACCGAGCTGCCGTATCAGACCTCGGTAAGCACGATTGCCGTGAAGATCAAAGACCTTGTGGACGGGCGCGAGCTCGAAGGCATTCGTGAAGTCGATGACCTGTCGGCGGCCTCGAAAACGAGAATGGTTATCGGTCTCAAAAGAGACGCGAACGCCAACGTTGTTCTCAATAATCTTTACAAGCACACACCGATGCAAACGAGCTTCGGCGTCAACATGGTTGCGCTTGTTGAAGGCGTACCGCGCTTGATGAATTTGGTCGACCTGCTCCGTGCGTACGTCACACACCAGGTCAATGTAATTAAACGCCGTTCCGAGTTCAGGCTTCAAAAAGCCAAGGACCGTGCGCATATCGTCGAAGGTCTCGTACGGGCAATGGACATGATCGACGCGATCATCGAGCTGATCAGGGGATCTGCGGACCGAGACGCGGCGCGCCAAGGTCTCATCGCGAATCCGTTCGACTTCACCGAGATTCAGGCGAACTACATCCTTGATATGACGCTGTCGCGTCTCACTCGCCTCGGTCGTACTGAATACGAAAACGAATTAGCCAAGTTGCGTGAAACCATCACGGAGCTCGAGCGAATCTTGGGTGATGACGAGGCACTGCGAACCGTCATTAAAGATGAAATCGGAGAGATTCGCGCGAAGTTTGCGACCGAGCGCAAATGCCAAATTGCCCTGGATCCAGGTGAAATCGGCATCGAAGACCTCATCGAAGATGAGCCGCTGGTTGTCACAATGACGAAGGCCGGCTACATAAAGTCGGTTTCTGCCGACACTTTCCGCACGCAGGGCCGCGGTGGCCGCGGCGTCGCGGGCGCAAAGCTCAAGGAAGAAGACCTGGTTGCTCATATTGTGCATACGTCGGCCCACGCGTATCTGCTGTTCTTCTCCAATCGTGGGAAGGTTTATCGCCTTAAGGCACATGAGATTCCGCAGAAAGAGCGTACGGCGCGCGGTACTGCGGTCGTCAACTTGTTGCCACTCGCACCAGGTGAGTTCGTGCAAGCAATTATCGAAGCGCGTGAATACGGCGAAGATCAATTCTTGTTCTTTGCGACCAAGACAGGCCAAGTCAAGAAAACGACGTTCTCCGAATACGACAAGTCACGTCGTGATGGGTTTATTGCAATAAGTCTGAAATCCGACGATGAACTCAAGAAAGTCATAGTTACCGGCGGTTCTGATGACGTCTTCATGGTCGCCCGTTCCGGAATGACTATTCGCTTCAGCGAGGAAGACGTTCGCCCGATGGGTCGCGACGCGGCCGGTGTTCGCGGAATGAAAATCAAGGACGTCGACGACGAAGTCGTGAGTTGCGACATTGCACGCGACGACGCCGACATTCTTATCGTTACCGATGAGGGTTACGGCAAGCGAACCAAGGTAGACAAGTTCAACGCACAAACACGCGGTGGTCAGGGTGTAAGGGGCATCAAACTCACAGCCAAGCGCGGCCATGTCGTAGCTTCATTTATGATCGGCCTTGACGACGAGCTTTTCCTTGTCTCTTCTGGTGGAGTCACGATCCGCATGCAGGTACGAGACATTTCGGCCCAAGGTCGAGACGCAACCGGCGTACGCGTGATGAATCTTGATGATGGTCAAACGGTTGCTTCGGTTGCACCAATCTTTAAAGTCGACGATGATCAGGAGCCGCTTGTTTAACTGACAGCGCCTCTTCCCCCGAAAAAAGCAGTAGCAGAAGGATTTTTCGGTGTGTAAAAAGGATGAGCGCGGCCAAGCGGTCGTGATTGCAGCGTTTCTCGTTGGTTTCATGGTGGCCGTTGCAATATTGGTGACGCATGTCGCAGCAGCGGCGAACACTCAGGCGGAAGCACAAACAGCTGCCGACGCAGCTGCACTGGCCGGGGTGTCGGCGGGCGATCGGGGCGCTCGGACGGCAGCAACAGCGAACGGCGCCGACCTGGCGAGCGTGATTCATCAGGGTGATGAGGTACTGGTCAGGGTTACTATTGGCTCCAGATCCGCGAAGGCTCGGGCAAAGCTCACCGGCGGACTCGGTTAGCATCACTCGGTCCCGGGGCTATAGCTCAGTCGGTTAGAGCGCAGCACTGATAATGCTGAGGTCGAAGGTTCGATTCCTTCTAGCCCCACCCGACTCGCTCGTACGAGACAAAAAGCGTGCGAGACAAAAAGGAGGTGTCGTGACAGGCAAGCTTCCGTTGGTCGAAAAGGTCAACCCGTCTCATACGGCCATTCTCGTTATCGACATCCAGAACGACTTTTGCTCATCCTCGGGTCTACTTGCTTGTATAGGAAGAGACCTGTCCATGATCGAGCGAGCAATCAATCGCCTACTTCCGACACTCAGAGCAGCTAGCGGGGCAGACGTATGT
>JBBSGY010000070.1:0-8779 GCA_038253645.1 Acidimicrobiales bacterium | reverse complement strand
TGCCGGCATCGAAGTCGATTTCGTCGACGATGCCTTGGCTGCGCGAGTCGAACGGCAACTTGCTTCGTATTCGCATCAACGCCGAACCGGAAGGCCGCTCGTCGTTCTCAAGATGGCAATGACCCTCGACGGGCGTATCGCAGCACCCGACGGGAGCAGCCAGTGGATCACGGGCGGACCGGCGCGAGAAGACACACACCGTCTTCGCTCTCGTTGCGATGCGATCGTCGTCGGGGCGGGGACGGTACGAGCTGACAATCCGTCCCTCACGGTTCGTCTTGACGATGTGCCCGAGATCCGGCGCGAGCCATTACGGGTAGTGCTCGGCGACATACCGCCGGGCTCAAAAGTCGAACCGGCGCTGTCTTGGAAGGCAGAGCTGCCGGGGCTGTTGGACCACCTCGGCTCGTTGGGCCATTTACAGATACTGGTCGAGGGTGGAGGCGCTGTGTCCGCTGCGTTCCACAACGAGGGCCTGATCGACCGTTACGTCTTCTACGTTGCCCCGGCTCTCCTCGGCGGAGACGACGGAATTGCGGTGATGAGGGGTCCGGGAATGGCTTCTTTGGCGGACGCCTGGAGAGGACGCTTTGTGGACGTCGCCCAATTAGGCGAAGATGTGCGCATCACCCTTGAAAGTGCCTAGGGAGTACTTATGTGCGGAAAGCGGGCCTATGTTTACGGGAATCGTCGAAGAAGTCGGAGAGTTGAAGTCGCGTGACGGCAGCCGCTTCGTCTTTTGCGCGGAGACCGTGCTCGACGAAACCAAGGTCGATGATTCGATTTCTGTTTCAGGCGTGTGCCTCACCGTGGTCGACGTGGGCGCTACATGGTTCGGCATCGATGCCGTCGACGAGACTCTCTCGAGAACGAGTCTTGGGCAACTGCAGCCCGGTGACCGGGTTAATCTCGAACGCGCTGTTCGAGCGTCGGACCGCCTCGGCGGGCACATTGTGCAAGGCCATGTCGACGGTGTCGGCGAAATACGAGAGCCCGCTCCGATGCTCCGTGTGCAAGTAGCAAAAGATCTCTGCAAATACATAGTCGAAAAAGGTTCGATAACCGTCGACGGAATCAGCCTCACGGTCGTCGAGGCATTCGACGACTCCTTCACCGTTGCGTTGATTCCCCACACGATCGAAGCAACGACAATTGGCCACCGAAAAACAGGTGATCCGGTCAATATCGAAGTCGATGTATTGGCGCGCTATGCAGAACGCATCCTCAACTTCACGGACGCGCGCTGAGCATGGCACTCGACACAATTGCAGCTGCTTTCGAAGCGCTCAAGGCCGGTCGGATGATCGTGGTAGTAGATGACGAAGATCGGGAGAACGAAGGCGACCTGATCATGGCCGCCGAGCACGTGACGCCCGAGGCAATCGCGTTCTTTGTTCAGCACACATCGGGTCTTATCTGTGTGCCGTCGACAGGGGAGCGTATCGACGAACTTCAACTGCCGCAGATGGTCGCAAACAACACCGAGGCAAAGCAGACCGCGTTCACCGTTACTGTCGATGTGCGGCGCGGCATAACCACTGGCATATCGGCGCATGATCGCGCTGCCACAATTCTTGCTCTGGCCGATGCAACGACTCGACCCGATGACCTCGCACGACCGGGCCACATTCACGTGTTGCGCGCAAAAGAGGGCGGCGTACTCAAGCGCGCCGGCCACACCGAAGCAAGCGTCGACCTTGCGCAGCTAGCGGGGCTCAAGCCAATCGCGGTGATTTGCGAGATTGTCACCGAAGACAAGATGGCCATGGCACGCATGCCGCAACTCGAAACGTTTGCGAACAAGCACGGACTTCCGATGATTTCGATCGCCGACCTCATTGCGCACCGTCGCAAGACTGAGCAGCTGGTCGGTCGCGGCGCGACGGTTGCGTTGCCGACCAAGTACGGCGAGTTTCGCTGCACATCGTTCACATCAACTTTCGAAGACGCAACTCACCTGGCACTGTTCATGGGCGACATTCCAACGACAAAGCCTGTTTTGGTGCGTGTGCACAGCGAGTGCCTTACGGGCGACGTTCTCGGTTCGCAACGGTGTGATTGCGGAGAACAGCTCGACGCGTCGATCAAGGCAATTGCCGAAGAGGGAACCGGCGTGCTCGTGTACCTGCGCGGCCATGAGGGACGCGGCATTGGTATTGCGCACAAACTGGAGGCGTATCAACTACAGGAGAATGGCTTCGACACAATTGATGCAAACACCGAGCTTGGTTTGCCGGTTGACTCACGCGAGTATGGCGTCGGCGCGCAGATCCTTGCCGACCTGGGTGTGGAGAAAATGCGACTTCTCACCAATAACCCTGCGAAAAGGGCCGGTCTTCAAGGTTTTGGGCTTGAGATTGTCGAGCGCGTTCCACTTCCTGTCGTGCCGAACAAACACAACATCACCTACCTCACAACAAAAGAAACGCGGATGGGGCACTTGTATTCAGAAAACAAGTTCTCTGAATACAAACTCTCCGAACACAAATTCCAAGGACGCAAGTGAGCGGTTCCGGTCGTCCGGCAATGGAGGCAATAAATGCAAAGGGCCTCCGTCTTGGAATCGTGGCCGCGCGCTGGAACGCAGAAATCACGAACCGGCTTCTGGGGCGCGCAATCGATGCTTCTGTTGCTTGTGGAATTCCTTCGCCAGTGGTTGCGCGAGTCGCCGGCTCGATCGAGCTCGCAGTTGTCGCGCAAGAGCTTGCACATCAGTGCGACGCTGTCGTTGCGCTCGGGGTTGTAATCAAGGGCGGCACTCCGCATTTTGAATACGTGTGCGATTCGGTAACGCAAGGTTTGACGCGCGTAGCGCTCGACCTCGAGACACCTGTTGGAAACGGGGTACTCACATGCCTGACGCAGGAACAGGCCGTAGACCGATCGGGCGCTCCCGGCAGTGCAGAAGACAAGGGCTGGGAGACAGCAATCAGTGCTCTCGATGTCGCCCTGACACTGAGAAGCCTGCGCGCGGCGGAAACAACCATTGAAATCGACTACTAGTGCTGCGTCCGAAAATGACCAGTAGATGCTCGGAAATCGAGCAGATGCAGCCGATGTTGAGCCTCGTCGAGGGCGCCGTAGAGTCCTACGCGGGGCGATCGACGTCCAAGCTTGGAGAGCCCGGAAAGCCGTGCAAATCGTAAGTGATGGTGTGCCATCCACCAAGGGTATGCTCGACGGGCGATGATCGCTGTCCTGAACTACGGCATAGGGAATCTCCGCTCAGCCGAAAAGGGAATACAGCGTTGTGGCGCCGATGCTCGGCTCGTAAGCAATGCCCGAGACGCGAAGCACGCTACGGGCATTGTGCTGCCCGGGGTAGGCGCCTTTGGTGCATGCATGAATGCATTGCGCGATTCGGGTCTCGACAAGGCAGTTTACGATTCGATTGATCGCTGCGTCCCGTTCCTTGGAATCTGTGTTGGTCTTCAGATGCTGTTCGATAGTTCAGAGGAATCCCCTTCGGTGAAGGGATTGGGAATTATCAGCGGGAAAGTACGAAAGATCGCCGGCACAATGAAGCTCCCTCAGATGCAGTGGAACCAGTTGAGTATTTGCAGACCTTCGCCGTTGTTGGAATCCGACGTAGAGCGGAGCTGGTTTTATTTCGCGCATTCGTATTCCGCCATGCCTGAAGACCCATCGGTTATCTCGGCAACGTGCGATTACGGGGGTTTGGTGACGGCGGTCGTGCAATCCGATCGACTGTTCGCCACACAGTTTCATCCCGAGAAATCGAGCGACAATGGTCTTCGGGTGCTGAGCAACTTTGTTGCGTTCGCCGAACATGTCGCATGAAGATATTTCCCGCGATCGACTTGCGAGGAGGCAGGGTCGTACGTCTACAGCAGGGCAAGTTCACTGCTGAGACGGTGTACAAGGATGATGCGGTCGCTGTGGCTCGCTCTTTTGCGGAACAGGGTGCGCAGTGGATCCACGTTGTAGACCTCGATGCGGCACGCACCGGAATCGCGACCAATCGCGGCATCATTGCCGACATCGTTGAGGCAATAGAGGTTCCTGTGCAGTCGGGGGGTGGCATACGCGACAGAGCAGCGGCGGCAGATTTGATCGAGACAGGTGTCCAAAGAGTGGTTCTCGGAACTGCTGCAGTGAAAGATCCTGAGCTGGTACGACAGTTAGCCGGTGAGTACCCGGGTCAAATCGCAGTCGGCCTTGACGCACGCGAAGGTACCGTTGCGGCTACTGGCTGGACCGAGAATTCCGCCGAGACGGTGATCGGACTTGTGCGAATGTTCGCAGACGCTGGGGTTGCTGCATTTGTGGTAACCGACATTGCTCGCGACGGAATGTTGCAGGGGTCCGACCTGTCAGGCCTTTCGAACGTTCTCACAGAGACTGCAGTCGACGTGATTGCTTCAGGCGGAGTAGGCTCGCTGGCCGATCTTCAAGATCTTAATCGGTTGAATGTAGACGGCAGGCGACTTGCAGGCGTCATTGTCGGAAAGGCGCTGTATGAGAACCGGTTTCATCTCGGCGACGCATTGATGCTCAGCGGAGAATCGAGTTGAACACGGTTCGCATCATTGCCTGTCTCGATGTCGATGGCGGGCGAGTGATGAAAGGTGTTCAGTTCGTCGACCTGGTCGATGCCGGCGACCCTGCCGAACTTGCCGCGCGCTACGACGGCGAGGGCGCGGACGAAGTTGTATTTCTCGACATCACAGCCTCGTCCGGACAGCGGGACACCATGATCGACGTCGTTGAGCGGACGGCCGACAGTGTGTTCATACCATTGACGGTTGGAGGTGGTATCCGAACAGTGCAAGACGCTCGTCGACTCTTGCGCGCCGGCGCTGACAAGGTTGGAATCAACTCGGCGGCCATTGCGAAACCAGATCTCATCGACGACATCGCTGCAGAGTTCGGATCGCAGTGCGTGGTTGTGGCGATAGACGCAAAGACGCGTTCGGGGTCACCAGACTTCGAAGTGATTGTTCATGGCGGACGAACACAGACCGGCCGTGATGTTGTTGAATGGGCAGCTGAGTGTAATGCGCGAGGCGCCGGTGAGATATTGCTGACGTCGATGGACCGCGATGGCACCCAACTCGGCTACGACCTCGCCCTGACGAGCGAAGTCTCCCAAGCAGTTAACGTCCCGGTTATAGCCAGCGGAGGTGTTGGTTCTCTCGACGATTTTCTGTCTGGGGCCCACGCGGGAGCCGACGGCTTGCTTGCGGCCTCCATTTTTCATTTCCGCACGCACACCATCAGTGAGGTAAAGCAGCACTTGATGGAAGCCGGCATTCAAGTTCGCCCAGCCTAAGGAACGAGAACGTAATAAGTTCCCGGGATTACGGTGAGTCAGATTCGTTCCTCGCAAGGCGCGGCGCCGAAGCCCGAACTCAAGAGCAGTTTCGAGGCGCCGGAACGCCGCGAGGGAAGAATCTGGCCAGCGGAGTCCGGAACTTATTACGTTCTCGTTCCTAAACATCATTCGATCCATGACAACGAAAGATCACAGACAAATGCCGAATCTGAGGCTTGCCTTGCCTAACAAAGGGCGCATGTACCACGCAGTTCTCGAGTTATTGAGCGACGCCGGTCTCGAGGTTCGTGGTGGACGACATGAGCGGGCGCTCGTGGCTCAGATCGGTGACGACATCGAAGCGCTGTTCGTTCGCGCGGGTGACATTCCAGAGTTGGTTGCCGACGGCGTTGTCGACGCGGGCATCACGGGCTGGGATCTGGTGTGCGAGTCGGATCAAGATCTCGATGTGCTGCTCGATCTGCAACTGGGCCGATGCTCCCTTGTGGTAGCAACCCCAACCAGCGCAGGTATCGACTCGGTTCGGGATATTCCTGATCACTCCCGTGTGGCCACCGCATTTCCACACCTGACCGTGAAGTTTTTTGCGTCGCGGAACAAGCAGATCGTCGTCGTGCCGGTTTCAGGCGCGGCGGAGGCAGCACCACAGCTGGGTATTGCTGACGCTGTTGTCGATCTTTCGTCTACTGGTTCCACAATGAAAATGAACGGTCTTCAGCAGATAGATCGCGTTCTCGAATCGAGCGCGCGACTCATTACCCGTCCCGCACGTGAAGACAATCGGTATCTTGATGAGCTAACCGTAGCGTTGCAGTCGGTGCTGGAGGCAAAGGACAAGCGATACCTGATGGCTAACATCCCACGCGAGAGCGTTCCGCAGTTAATGGGAGTGTTGCCCGGCTTAAACGGGCCCACAGTTGTTGATATTCTGGACAACGAGCACGCCGTCGCGGTGCATGCAGTTGTCGATGCGCACGAACTGTATCGGACGATCGCCGAACTCAAAGCGCTCCGGGCCGAAGGCATTCTCATCACGCGTATTGAAAGGTTGATGCCGTGAACGACCAGCTGGATCTCGACGCGCTCGACTTTGAGAAGGGCGACGGACTGGTGTCCGTCGTCATTCAAGACGCCCGAAATGGAGTTGTGCTCACGGCTGCATTTGCGGACCGCGAAGCGCTGCAAGCTACGCAGCGTACCGGCGAGATTCACTTGATGTCGCGCTCACGTGGCTTGTGGCACAAAGGTGCTACCAGCGGAAACACACAGGCAGTCGTGTCTCTTCACATTGACTGCGACAGCGACGCCGTACTTGCAAGGGTTATTCCTGCCGGACCGGCCTGTCACAACGGATGTACGTCGTGTTTTGGTGAGTCGGTGGGTGCAGATGCGCTCTCGGCGCTTGACGCGGTAGTCGAGAGTCGCGCAAACGACAGCAAAGAAGACAACCCGAGTTACACCCGGGCGCTACTGGCGGATCGGAATCGTCGCCTCAAGAAAATTGGCGAAGAGGCAGCTGAGTTCGTTCTGGCAAGCGCCGATAATGATCGGCGTTCGCTTGTCGAAGAAGCTGCCGATCTTCTGTACCACATGACAGTAGTTCTGCGAGCTCATGACGCGTCGTTGGACGATGTGCGCGATGTCCTCTGGAAACGCCATCGCGTATTTAAAGACGACGCGGCAGAAAAGGACACTCGATTCGCCGGCGACTGGCGCGGGGCTGGCTCAGGGGGCGAAGCGGCCGAATGAAAACGGGCGTTGTTGTCGAGTTCGACGAGCACGTCGGGCTCGGCACCGTCGAAGCCGAGACGCATGAGAGGTATCCGTTTCATTGCACGCAGATAAGCGACGGTTCGCGCACGATCGCAGTAGGAACAACGGTGACTTTTAACGTCGTGCTGAGACACAAAGGCACGGAGGCCTACTTACTCACCCCCACCCCCGTCGGCTGAATCACTTTCCTGCGTCTTTGCAGCCGCAAACAGCCCACGAATTCGCCGGATCATGGCTGAGAAGACGCAGCAAACGGCGTCGAGGGATCTATTCGGCGGCGTCCTGTGGTCTATTCGGCGGCGGCTCGCTGGCGGATTTGAACGAAGGCGACACGTAGCTGAGAGAGCCCGTCACGGAGGTGTGGCTCGGCTTCACCGAGACGGCCTGTGAGGTTTTCGACGAGGGATCCGAGCGCATCGATCGCGAGTTGGGCTTCCGAGAGCTTCGGCGGGTTGAGACTCAGATGGAGCGCTGCGAGCTCAAAAAGGCCGAAACAGTGGTTGGCGACGACGACTTCGGCCGGCGTGTCTGCCAACTGGCGCTGCAAATCCTCCATCTGCCTTTCCTGCGCCGAGCCTGGCGGGGGGGCGGAACCAGAAGGCGGCGGCGGAGGAGGTGCGGTTTCAGCACTAAATCCGGCAGGGGCACGGCCGGCGCCGGGCGGTGGCGGTGCTTGTGCAGGCCGGCTGCCTGCGCCTGATGGTTGGCGGTTGACAGGTCGTTCACCGTCTGGGGTCCACAGCGTGCTCATGGCCGTGTACCCTACGACGAAGAAAACTGAATATGGAAAGCAGGACGAAATAGCGTCCTCGCCCGGCCAGACCCACGTCACTTCGGAGACATCTTTTCGAATAGGGCGAAAAGGGCTCTGAGCCGGAGCTAGCGAGATTCGCCACCATTAGCCCGGTGGTGAACCACGGTATTGCTCTGCGGACCACAAGCGATTTTCCGAATAAGCGTTCGCAACGGCGAACCCGCCAATCAGGAGTGATGCCGCATAACCAGTGCCCCGACGACGAATGAGCCCCGGATCAATGAACGTATTCGTGCTCGCGAAGTCCGCCTCGTAGATCAAGAAGGCGCGCAGCTAGGTATCAAAACGCTGCCTGAGGCCTTGAACATCGCGCGGGAACAAGATCTCGATCTTGTTGAAGTCGCGCCGATGGCGAATCCGCCCGTATGTCGAATCATGGACTACGGAAGGTTCAAGTTCGAGGCTGCACAGAAAGCTCGTGAAGCTCGTCGTAAGGGCCAAAATGTCGCCGTCAAAGAAATGAAGTACCGCGTAAAAATCGGCCCGGGCGATTTCGACACCAAGACACGCAAGGTGGCGAAGTTTCTTGCCGAGGGTCACAAAGTGAAGCTCACAATTATGTTCCGCGGGCGCGAGATGGACCGACCGCAATACGGCAAAAAGATTCTGGACCGCGTCGCAGAAGAAGTCGAGCACATCGGCAAGATCGAGATGGTTCCGAAGCTCGACGGACGCAACATGATCATGGTGCTTGCACCAGACCGCAAGGCACAGCTGGCGCACGCGGCCGAAGAATCCGAAGCTGCTGCAGGCGAGACAGCAGCAGTGGACGAGACAATCGAATCAGCCGGCACTGAAACACCGGAGGCTCGCGACGCGAGTCAACCAAGCAAGCAGGAGAACTAAATGCCGAAGATGAAGTCGCACAGTGGTGCGAAGAAGCGCTTCAAGGTCAC
>JBBSGY010000069.1:0-8785 GCA_038253645.1 Acidimicrobiales bacterium | reverse complement strand
TTCGCAACGTGAAGCCCCACTGCAATCCAAACTCGCCGAGTTCCAATCCGTATCCCTGGGCGGTAAAATCGGGGAGTAGATGGACGCTGAGTTCAGGGCGACCCCACCAGCCGTTCGGTTCATCGGGCCAACCGCCGAGTTCTATACCTGCGGCGCCGGCAAAGCGGCTAGAAGATTTCTCGAATACCGCCAATGATCCGTAACCAAGGTTCTTCCAATGGGCTATTCGCATGTCGAGGTGCAGTCGTTGTCTGTCTGCTTCGCCCAACTCACCGATGAACTCAGCACACGATTCAGGCGTCCAGGGACGTAGAACCAGTCGCGCGGTTTGCAGTGTGTTCAGTTTGCAGTGTGTTCAAGGGTTGGCAATGCCTGCGCCTTGAAGTGCGCTTGCGGCTCCCGCGCGCATGCGGCGGAGCAGTCGAGACTCGACCGGACGCACGAGTGGATGCACGCCACCGTTTGACCGCGCTTGCTTGTTCCATTCGTCGAGTCTCGAGTTGTATGTCGCAGGATCATCGAGCTGTTCGCAATGCAGTGAGTCATCGTTGAGATCGACAATGACGGTGTCACCTTGTTGGAGCAATGCGATCGGCCCACCGACAGCAGCTTCTGGACCGACGTGACCGATGACAAGGCCCACCGAGCCGCCGGAAAAACGTGCATCAGTCATGAGTGCAACCGTGATATTTCTCTCACGACACAAGGTCGTGATGCGCGAAGTGGGGTCGAGCATTTCGGGCATGCCGGGTGCTCCGCGTGGGCCCTCATAGCGAATGACCACGATGTCGTTGTCTTCGAACACGTCCGCGTGATTTACGAGAGCGCCGAGCAGTTCTGCCTCACTGTCGAAGACGCGAGCCGTGCCGGTGAACTTGCCGCCTTCTATTCCACGTTCGACTCCGGCCACCTTGAGGACTGCGCCACCGTCGGGCGCGAGATTGCCACTGAGGAGGCGTAGACCGCCGGTCTCCTTGTATGGAGCATTCATCGAGCGGATCACGTCACCGTCGGGCGCCGGCGGGTCGAGCCGTTCTATTTGCTCACGCAAGGTCTCACCCGTGCACGTAAGACAGTCGCCGTCGAGGAGCCCGGCTTTCAGCAGCACGTTTACGACTACGGGAAGGCCGCCTTTGTTCTCGATGTCGATCATGTAGTACTTGCCGAACGGACTAGCATTGAGGAGAACAGGCACTTTCCGCGAGTACTGATTGAACTCGGTTTGTGTCATGACCTCTGACCAAAAGTCGATTCCTGCGGCTCGCGCAATTTCGGGAGCGTGAAGCAACACGTTGGTGGAACCACCCATCGCGATCGCGACGAGCATTGCGTTCTTGAGTGATGCGGGAGTGACGAGATCGCGCGGCCGAATATTGCGCTCGGTCATGAGCTGCAAATAATCGATCAGCTGAGCCGGGAACTCGCTGATTCTGCGCTCGTCCTCTGACACCGGAGCAACCATGTGGAGGGGCTCGAGGCCGATGGTCGCGATGAAGGACTGCATTGTGTTGTAGGTGAACATGCCTCCGCAACTGCCGTAGCCCGGACAAGCGTTTCGTGCGTAGCGTTCGCGCTTGTCCGCATCGGGGTCACCTGCAACTTGAAAACAACTCACAAGATCGATGACATCTCCGGTGAGGGGATCGATGCCAGGTTTGATCGACCCGTCCGACATCACGATGGCCGGCACGTTTCGTTCCAGAATCGCCGCCACTGTGCCGACGGGTGGTTTGTCACACGCGACCACGGCGATAACGGCCTGCACATTGCTTCCTTCGAGGTGCAGGCACATGCCGTCATTAGTTGTCTCACGGCCGATGAGGGAGTAGCGCATCTCGGGCGTACCGTTTCGTTGCCCGTCGGACACACCACCGGCAAAGTTGGGCGCGATGAGACGCAATGGCAGGTTCTGACGCAGGATTCGCTCGCTCAGTACGTTCTGAATGGCATCGACTTTCGCGGAGACGCCCGCGTAACAAATGCTGTCTCCGAGGGTGCCGACGACACCCCACGTATCGCCGTGGATATTTTCCGGACTCTGACCGAGGAAGTTTGCCGTGGCGACGGCCTGACAATCCTGACCCGGCTTCCAAACATTCGACTCACTCATCTTCACGAAACTAGCGCCCCCCTTCACGAAGCCAGCGCCCTTCGCGTTTCCTGAGTCTTTCCAGCCATGAGATGCACAGCCGGGCATCGGATAACGACTGTAAAGACGCAGCAAATGCCGGCACTGCGGCCGCACGTGAACTTATGAGCCGGGGTGGAGACCGCGACCGGTGTCGCCTCCGAGATAGGCGGCGCGAATGGCAGGGTCTTCGCGTAGCTCTCGGGCAACACCACTGCGTACGACCGTTCCATTCTCGATGACGTAGGCGCGGTCGGCGCGTTGAAGGATTTGTGCGGCGTTCTGTTCGACTACCAAGATTGTGGTTCCTTGTTCGCGGATGGTCATCATGATCTCGAAGATCTGTTGCACTTTCATCGGAGCAAGACCCATAGACGGCTCATCGAGCAAGAGCAGTTTCGGACGCGTCATCAATGCTCGACCAATGGCGAGCATCTGCTGTTCTCCACCCGATAACGTTCCCGCGGCCTGACCGCTGCGTTCAGCGAGTAATGGGAACAGCTCGTGCACACGGGCGTAGTCAGCTTCGAGATCAGAGCGCTTGGCGTGATGACGGCTGTAAGCGCCCATTTGCAGATTCTCGATCACCGACATGCCGGGAAAGATGCCACGGCCTTCAGGAACATGACTGACGCCAAGACCGACCATTCGGTGAGCCGGTACATCACTGATGTCTGTTGCCTCGAAACGCACACGTCCGCCGCTCTTCGGCCTGACGCCTGAGATCGCTCCCAATGTCGAGGTCTTCCCGGCACCGTTTGCACCGATCAACGCGACAATCTCGTTACGCTCTACCGACAGGTTTATCCCGCGTACGGCATTCACATTGCCGTAGTGCACGGTCAGATCTTCAACCTCGAGAAGCATCGACGGTCTCCCCAAGGTAAGCAGCGATTACGCGAGGATTGTTTTGCACTTCTGCCGGCGTTCCTGCAGCAATTGTCTCGCCGAAGTCGAGGACGAGGATGCGATCGCACACACCCATAACAAGCTTCATATCGTGCTCGATCATCACAATCGTGATGCCGCACTCGCGGATGCGGCTGATCAGGCCCATGAGTGCTTGCTTTTCCGACGGATTCATTCCGGCTGCCGGTTCGTCAAGCAACACGACACCGGCGCCCGTCGAAAGCGCGCGGGCAATTTCGAGCCGTCGTTGGTCGCCGTAAGACAGTTGACTCGCGACGCGATCTGCGGCCGAACCAATGCCGACGAACGCCAGTAACTCGCTGCCCTGCAGGCGACCCGCGCGCTCTTCCCGGCGATGTCTCCGAATCCCGAGTAACGCGCCGGGCACGCTCGTGCGATGGTGGGTATCCGCGCCGACGAGAACATTTTCCATGACGGTCATGTTCGGAAATAGTCGCAAGCTCTGAAACGTCCGTGCCAGTCCCGCGTGCGTAATGCGGTGCGGCCGCAAACCATTCAAACGACGACTACCCAGTCGGATCTCACCGTGGTGAGTACGTGTGACACCGGTCAAACAGTTGAACAACGTTGTTTTGCCGGCTCCGTTGGGCCCGATTATGCCGACGATCTCGCCCGGTTCGACATGCATCGACACATCGCGCAATGCGTCGATGCCACCGAAACGAACGGAAAGGTGGTCGATGTGGAGCTGCTCTGCATTTCGCTTAGCGATCGTTCCGAGATTGCCGGCGTTTTCAGCACCCGACGACGCCGCGGGCTGCAACGCGTTGGTGCCGGCCTCATTGCCCGCAAGTTCCCTCGCACGGCGTCTGCTGGGCAGGAGGCCACCGGGGCGAAACAGCATTGTCAACACGAGCGCAGCTCCAAACAACATGATGCGGTATTCACTCGCATCGGCCGGCGTCCCTCCGATTATGCCGTGCAAGAGGCTTGCGATCTGGGCCCCCGCGATGCCATCGCGTAAGTACTCGGGAATAAACGCAACCAGCACGGCTCCCGCGATGACACCACGGATCGAGCCCAAGCCCCCCAACACGACGGCGGCAAGGATGGTGATGGAAAAGAAGAACGGAAAGTTGTCAGGGTTGATGAATCCAACCTTTGTCGCGTAGAACCACCCCGCAAGCCCACCAGTCGATGCTCCGATGGCAAACGCCCAAAGCTTCATTGCGAAGACGTGTACACCCATGGCTTCGGCCGCTTCTTCGTCTTCGCGAAGCGCCGTCCACGCGCGACCGACACGCGAACGCGCCAGGCGAAGCACCATCACGACCGCCAGGACAATCGCGATCAAGATAACGTAGTAGTACGACAAAGGACTTTCGTCGAATTTGAGCGGCCCGAATGAGTCAGGATGTGGAATGCCGACAATGCCCCGGGCTTGGCCGAGCGGCTCGCTGTTGGTCGCGACGATGCGCACGATCTCACCAAAGCCGAGCGTGACGATTGCGAGATAGTCACCACGCAAGCGTAATGTCGGCGCGCCGAGTGCAACCCCGGCTGCCATCGACGAGATGACGGCGACGGGAAGTGCGAACGCCGGGTTCCATCCATATGTGGTAGACAAAACTGCAGTGACGTACGCGCCGACCGCGTAAAACGCGACATATCCCAAGTCGAGCAGGCCCGCCATTCCGACAACCACGTTGAGCCCAAGCGCGAGCAGGACGAAGACACCGATAGGAAAGAACAAGACGCCCTGCCAGTACTCCGGCAACGCGAGCGGCATCAACAACACGCAGGCAGCCATCACCAGCCACAAACAGACATGTGCGAGGAGCGATTGCCGGGCCCACCACATCGACAGTCGCGCGATGGCGGTCTTCCACCGAGACTTGCATTGACGCAGTGTTCCGACAGTGCTCACGAACGCAGGCAAACGCATCATGCTTTGGACCGCCCAAGGCGCTCGCCCAAGATGCCTGTTGGCCGAACCAGCAGGACGAGCACCAGCACCAGAAATGCGAACACGTCTTTCCATTGGCCACCGAGAACGGCTGCTCCCCAGTTCTCCAACAAACCGAGCAGCAGTCCGCCTAGCAAAGCGCCTCGAATGTTGCCGATGCCACCCAGCACGGCCGCAGTGAACGCCTTGATGCCGGGCAGAAAGCCGATGCTGTATTTAGCGGTCTCGAAAAAGATCCCGTAAAGCGTTCCGGCAGCACCGGCGAGAAGTCCGCCGATCAGGAACGTGTGCACGATGACGCGATCGACGTTCACACCCATCAAGGATGCGGTTTGGGGATCTTGCGCTGTGGCGCGAATTCCGCGGCCCAGCCGGGATCGTTTCATGAAACGATCAAGGATCACCGCCAGCACGATGGCGGAAATGAGTACGAGCACTTTGTCGGTTCGTACGTTCGCGCCACCGACGTTGAACAACTCCTGCTTTTCCAGGACCCGCGGGAACGGCAACGCGTCACGTCCATAACGCAGCGCGAACAGCTCTTGCAAGAACAGCGACACACCGATTGCCGTGATGAGAGATGCCAGGGGCGGCACATTACGACGGCGCAATGGGCGGTACGCAACACGCTCGATGCCCACGGCGACCGCCCCGGAGACCACCATCGCAACCAGCATGGCGACGCCAACCGTCAACACCAACGCGAACCCTGTCTGAACGGGATCACCGGGTTGAATCCCCATTGCATGCAGTACAAACAATGACGCGAATACGCCGACCATGAACACTTCGGAATGCGCGAAGTTGATAAGGCGCAGAACCCCGTAGACGAGGCTGTATCCCACAGCAATCAGCGCGTAGATGGCACCAAGCGTAAGGCCATCAAAGGTCTGAGGCCAAAATTGATGTGAGAGACAAGTAAAACAGGCTTGAATGATGCGTCCCTTTTACGCGTCACAACCGGCGGACGATCTCGACCGTCCGCCGGTTGTGTTCTACGTCGTCGACTATTTCTTCAGTAGATCGTCACTTGAACCGGCGAGAACGAACTTTCCGTTCTTGACATTGAAGAAGAAAATGGCGTCTGAATTGATGTTGCCGTTGTCTGCGAAGCTAATCGTCTTTGACAGACCAGGCGTGGGTGAGAAGTGTTCCACGTAGTCCAGCAAGTCGGCGCGAGTCTTCTTGCCGGCTTTGATGCCATTGATGAGCACCGTTGCCCCGTCGTATCCTTCGGTCGAGTACGTGCCCGGGTCCGAACCGTTCAGCGCTTTGTAATTCTTTGCGAACTGACCGAGCGCTCCGGCTGATGTGTCTGTAGCAAGGTTGCAAGGGCATGAAAGTGTCGCGCCGTCCGCACCCCCACCCGCGGCACTGATGAAACCGGGGTCGAACGAACCGTCCCCACCGAGGAACGGAACCTTCACACCTGCATCGACCAATTGCTTGCGCAAGTGTCCGGCGTCGGTGTAGTAGCCGCCGTACACAACGACGTCAGGACTTGCCGCCTTGACCTTGTTTACGGCCGCGGAATAATCCTGTCCTTTGGGCTCGACGATGTCTTGCACCGCAGTAGTCGCACCGGCCGCTGCAGTCAGCTTCATGGTTCCTTCGGCAAGACCGCGTCCGTAGTCACTGTTGTCGTGAATGTAGGCGACCTTCTTTGCCTTGAGCACCTTTGTCACGTAGCCGCTGAGCCCTTTGCCCTGCGCGTCGTCATCGGCCATGATGCGGTGAAAGACCGTTTCGTTCGGCACGATCGTCGGCAGTGCAACATTCGTCGCCGACGGACTGACAATAACCAAGCCCTTCTTTTGCAGGTCGGGGAGTAAGGCTTTGGTCTCACCCGAGAAGGTCGGCCCGACAACGCCGATGACCTTCTTGTCGTTGATGAACCGCCCTTTGATCGTGGTTGCCTGTGCAGGATCGCCTTGTGAGTCGAATGACTTCAATTCGACTTTCACACCGGCTTTGTTGGCCTCGTCGACCGCTACCTTGGCGCCGTTCAAACTGTTCTTGCCCAAATTGGCGCTGTCGCCGGTCAAAGGCCCGACCCACGCGAGCACCGCTTTGCCGCTCGCATCAGAACTGCTGCTTCCGCACGCAGTTACACCCGTTACCAATGCAGTCGACATCAATGCCGCTGCAGTTATCCGCCGTGCCCGAAGGCTCATAAGTCTCTCCTCAAATCATGAAAAGTCGCACAGTAGACAAGCAGTGACCACTCGCAAGGTTTCATTTCAGGGTGAACTCACAGAATTCATGTCTTGTACGTATTGTGGAGGTGTAAAAACGCAGATTGTTCACGGCGCGTCACTGCGCGAGTTGATTCAGTGTCTGTTCCCTCTCGCTGCAGGTGTCAGGCTTGTGTAGATGTTCCTGAAAGTACTTTCCGTAGCGGCGGTCATTCTCCTGTCCTGCGATCTTGGCCGCAAGTGTTTCGCATTGTTCGAACGCGTCAAGTCGATGGCGTGTCGACATTCAGCTGGAGCTTGATGCTCGCCAATTTCTGCATGTGGAGACTGACGGCATCATCGAGTCGCTGCCGGTGCTCATCATCATCATCATCTCCAACTCGTTGTGCGCTCTTGGTTGTGCCGCCGTCTTGATTGCACTTACCGCTCACCGAGCTGCACACCCAGGCCTTGTCGTAGCGATCCCGGTGGTAAGTACGGTGTTTGCCGCCACGCTGGCTTCGGCTCTCCATCCGACCGTATTGCTCGTCGTTGCCACCGCAACGGCGGTGACAATGTTCGTACTGCAAGTTCTCCGAGTGTTCAGCGGAACCGCTCATGGTGTATCGGCCGGAACCTGGCTCATCTCGATTGCATCCTCAGTCGTTTGGCTGAGCTATGGCACGGCGATTGGGAGGCCGTGGATCGCTTCTCCGCATCTCGTTGATGATTCCCTGTGCATTGGCGATTCTCTGGCGGAGCAGGTCGCCGGAACGGGGCAGCCTGCCCGCTTTCCCGTCGAAAATGTGAGTGTTTCACATCGTGAGGACAGGCACCGCCACGGAACCACGACGGGACGTTGGTACTCGAATACCAACCCTGCATGAGGCAAGCGAAAGTCCTGTGCTCACCTGCGGAGGCGAAGGCAGACGCCAGTGGTGTTGCGCTCTAAAGCGCCCTAGGGCTCAAGGCGGGGTTGAACGCAATTTGGGTTCAACCCCGATTGCGTAGAAAGCAGAGGCGGAACGCTGGATTACAAAGTAATTGTTGTCGCGCGAGTCGATTGCGCATCAATGCGGCGGTTCGTTTCGACGATGGTTTGAAGGTAGGCAGCCTGAACGCCTGGATTCACCTCGAATGTCGAGAATCCAGTCGATTGCAACCCGCACGGAAGGGCGACTCATGTCAATCTCCTCAGTCGGCTCCGCCCCGACCCACGAATCAAGGCAGCGCAAGCCAAACTGCAAAAAGACACGGCCAACAAAGCGGACCTACGGTGCTCAAGGCTGACAAAGCTGCCGTTGTGAAGGCGCAAGCCGTCGCGGCTAATGCAAGTCAACTCGCGCAAACTGAGACAAAAGTAAAGCTGAAAGTCGATACCTACGCGTGAGCTGCCTTGTAATTCGCGAGGTCGAACTCACGTAAGTCGCTTGCGCATCTGCACGTAGGTGATGCCGACGCCGCCGTACCGGTCGTTCAGTTCTATTTCGATGCGAATCTCACCCGGGAGTGGTCCGGTAACCTACTTCCGGGAACCGTCGCGCTTTGTTCCATCTTGGTCCAGGGCGGGGCAACGGTGCTCTTCTTGCCAGCAATAATGCATCGCAAACACGGCAATCAACGGGTCCGACAGAACGCGATTTCTCG
>JBBSGY010000068.1:0-8819 GCA_038253645.1 Acidimicrobiales bacterium | reverse complement strand
GACAACTACTTGCGTAGAGACGAGGAGCACAACAACACCGGGGTCAGGCGCATTGCTAAGCGCGTAAAATGTGAACAGGAAATACGCCATCGTGGTAATCGATGCCGGTAGCGCACCTCGAAGGATAACGCTCGGTTGCGAACGTAATGTACGCATCTCCCGCCGGATGCGGTTGAAGTACGCGACGAACGTGATTGCCGCCGGCACCAAGTAACAAAGCACAAGGTATGTCGCAGGTGTGATTACGTTCGCAACTCGTGCACTCGATACCTGGAATGCGGCGAACAACGCCGACGAAGCGATGATAATGAAAACCGCGCGATTCGCTTTCATGGCTCGATCGAACTGAGCAAGCCAGATCGCACCGGCGAGTACGCACGCTCCCAGAAGTTGCAGCGGCGAAAAGTGACTGTGGAGGAATACGACGGACAACACCGCACCCCATGCAACTATCGAAGAGAACGCAATCTGTGTCACACTCGATTCGAGGTGTGCGATTCCAAAGTAATACAGACTGTTGCCGATTGATATCGACGCGATCATCACCGTGATCTCAAGCCAATGCGAGCCAATGCCGTTGAATGAGATGCCGCCGAACAACGGGCTCGTAGCCACGCCGATGGCACCGGCGAGCGCAAGTAGGATGACTGAGATTGTCTGCGCACCGGCATCGATACGCGAGCTCATAACCTTCGACGCAACCCCATACGCGGAGCGCGAAAGAATCGCCGCAATCGTCAACCACAGCCAGGACACGGGAGGCAGATTAGGGCACTAATTCGCGCCGACTCCACCACCTCCACCACCGCCGCCTCCACCACCGGAAAAGCCACCTCCCGTGCCGCTGCCACTTGATGACTGGGACGGCGGACTGAAAGCGCTCGTTACTCCGTTGCTGAATGTCGATAGACCCGCGACGCGTCCGATGTCGTGACCGCCTCCGCTTACGACATACCAAGCAGCGAAGTTGGAGTCGTTTGCAAGCTCCGGGGCTCGCAGCTCCAGACCTTTTGCGAGTTGAGATGCGACACCGAGTGCCGTGGCGTATACGAGATATCGCTCCCACAACACCAAATGACCAACGGGCGCGTCTTTGAAATTGCCGAAATCACGTAGGTAATTGCGCAGCCCTTCCCACTCAGCGGCCTTGTGCGCTCCGAGTTCCGTTCGACATGAAAGCGTGACATTGAGCGCGAGCAAAGCAACGGCCGCGATGAGGCAGGCTCCGCCTGCGTAAGCTTTGTTCGCGATTGCGACGAAGCCCAGAAACCCGAGTGCGATCGCCATCATCGAGTTGAGCACCTTCACAAGAACCGTGTTGGTCTTCCAGTACGTGCCATCAACGGAGGTCTTTACCTCCGAGGTGAACGAACTGAAGAACGAACGGGCTTCGGTCTGATGTGATTGTGCTCGGTCGTGCAGCGCGCCTTGAGTTGTCTCGTCGCCCTCCTCAAAGATGTAATGAAGCAGACGGTTCTCAAAGGGCAGAAGTGATTCATCGCGCGCTTTGAGCTTTGTGAACTTCCAATCACGCCCGGCTCCGAAGATCTTGTGCATGAGCCCTGAGTTGTCTTCGATTTCCTCAATCCGCATGTACCCGCGCTGCGCGAGGTCGACGAGCGTGCCGGCGAATGCGTCACCCTTTTTCACTGTCGCGACGACTGTCGCCGGTGCCACATCGGGTGCGTCATACCAATATTCCCCGATGTCAGCCGGGCGCTTTGGATCTCTTCCCCACCGAGACCAAATGAAGAAGAACGCCACACACGCGCCAATGGTTGCGAGCCCTGCAAGGATGTTGAAACCCAGGATCAAATTGCTGTGATCGGGCTCGGGCTTGTTACTGAAACGAGTTGCATTTGCCTCATCGGCATTGCGCTGTTCTTGAGTCAAGATGCCTGGCAAGCGGGCGTCACCCGATGGCGCGGCGGTAAATGACGCCGCCGGCACAGTCGCACGTGCTTCGAGAAACGTCGAAGCCGGTAACGGTGACACGTCGTAAGTGATTACGTCTTTCGCGATTGCAACGTTTCCGTTCAGTGGGCCATGGCCCCAGGCCTTGACGTCTGTTGTACCCGGCATGCGTAGCTGAGCATTGAAATGCCCGATGTCCGAATGATCGGTTCCCATCCACTTCCAATAGATCTCACCGACATCCGGACCCACCTTTGCAGCTCGAGCGACGTGATAACGGACGACATATGTATGCGTGCCTCCATTGGCGGTGAAGTGCCAAGCGAGATTGTTCGGCGCGCCGTCAAAAAGAACCGGCTGATCGTTTTCCGTCACCTTCATGCCGGTGATGTCGTAGTCACCTGCGGGAATCGGCCGCGTGCCATTATGGAACTCACCGTCAAAGACGTAGGTGATCCTCTCGACGACATCCATCGATGCGTCTGGATTCAGCACAGCGTTCACCTGGAACGTCGGAATCGCGAAGGATTTGGCAAACGCCGGGGCTGTTGTGAACCCAATGCTTGCAATGACAACTGCGAGACCCAGTACCAGCCGGTGCACAATGTGCTTACGTGTCAGTTTCACCCCGCGATGTTATGCAACCGTGAGTAGTGCAACGGCCACCATCGACAGAGCGGCGCCGACGAGCTGAACACCCGTCAAGCGCTCCTTATCGAAAATTCGGGCAAGCAACGCCACGCCGACAGGTGACATAGAGCCAAGCACTGCGACGACGCTCAACGGGCCCATCCGAGCTGCCACCGTGTAGAGCGCCAGCGAGCTCACGATGGCCGCTGTAGCAGCAGTAAGCACAGGCAATGAACGACGTGTCACGACAATCGGCAGCCTCCGCCAAAGCGCATAGACAACAAGAAACACGATCGACGTCCGCATCGCCACCAAGGGCCACATGCCGGATTCAGCGTGGGTACGACCAAGCAGCACGAATGTGATTCCCCAACCGGCTCGCCCTGCACGCAATGCAACTCACCCAAATCGCTCAACGACTCGCGCGCATTGTTCAACTTCTCGGCACTCCGGGAGAGCCCCACGACATTCCAGCCATCTTCGAGAAAACGAGTTGCTACAGCAAGACCTATTCCTGTGGACGCTCCGGTCACGACACAACTCCGTGAGTTCGTTTGCATGCGTTGATGTCTCCCACTGTTTGACTCGGACTGAATCTATCGGCCGAAGACAGTGCGAACACACACATCCAGTGGAAGGGCTTAGAAGCGCGCGCTGCACGCGTAGACTTTTGTGGTGAACATATGCATCTTTTGCTCGGCCGGCGACGTTGACCAAACGTTTCAGAACGAAGCAGCAACACTCGCGGACGGGATAGCCGCCGCCGGGCACACGCTCGTTTGGGGTGGGTCGGATACCGGCCTCATGCGGGTCTGTGCGGATGCCGCGCAATCTCGAGGCGGCAAGATTGTCGGAATTTCGATGGAGCGCCTCCGACACAAGATCCGCCAGGGCGCCGATGAAATGATCGTAGCTCCGGAGTTGGCAGAACGCAAGGCGCTAATGCTCAAACGTTCAGATGTTCTCGTTGCTCTAGTTGGTGGAATCGGCACTCTCGACGAGCTTTTGGAGATTCTCGAGCTCAAGAAACACGGTGTGCACAACAAGCCGGTTCTCGTCGTCAATACCGACGACTTCTACGGCGGCCTTTTGCTGCAACTGCAAACGATGGAAGCGCTCGGGTTTCTGCCCATGGCGTTTGACGAGCTCGCAACATTTGTCGACTCCGCTGCGGGCGCTTTGGCGAAGCTCAGCGAGCTGACACATGAGTCGCAAAGTTCAAAGTGACCGCGAAACGCACACATCAAGAACATTTACCTTCGCGTATCCCAGATTGGATTGCTGCAAATAGTTGATTCACGCTGCAGACTGGCGCCATGAAAGAGCAATCAAGGATCGGTCGTATGGTGAAATGGTGTCGCCAACGTGACCTTGCAGTCGCGTACGGCGTGGTCGTTGCCGGTGTAGCGACATTTCTTCACGACAAAGATGGTCATGTTCAACATCGCATCATTCTGGAGACCTCGACCAACCTGGCGAACCTCCGTAGCTATCCGATCTTCGTGTTGTTCGTCAGCGCCTTTGTCGTGCCATCGTTGATCGGACTTTGGGTACTCGCTCCTCTCGTGCTTATCTTCGGCGCCGTGCAAAGGTGGCTTGGACGCATTCCGTTGATCGTCATTGCCACCGTTGGACATGTACTTGCCACCCTGTTTGTGGCAGTACTGATCGCAGCCGGTCTCGCGCACGGGCAACTCGCGAGTTCGATTGTGCACGAGCCGGACGTCGGCGTCAGCTACGCCTTTGCCACCGTTGCGGGATTTGCGATCGTGATGCTCCCTTTCAAGTGGCGTCCGGCATACGGCTCAGGATTGTTCTTGCTATATACTGTTCCGTTACTATTCACGCCCAACTTTACTGATGTCGGACACATCACAGCGCTCGCAACAGGCGTCGGATTCGCGATAGTTGCGCGCCGCGCGGCAGTCCGACCGAGGCCGACGGAAAGACCCGCCTAGCGGATCGCTGCGGGCGCGTAGTCTCACCGCATGCAGCTCACATCTGACATTGACCACGCGGAGCAATTGACGAAGACGGAGTTGGCGAGTTGGTTCTCATTTGCGTCGACATCCGGCGTCGGGACAGCCTTTGAGGAAGACGGTTACACCATCCTCAACTGCCGAACGCGTAGTCCAATCTTCAACCGCGCGTTCTTCGCACAATCCAGTGACGTCACTCCGGAGCGGTTGGAACAAGTGCACGCATACTTCTCGACCGAACGACTCTCGTATTCGCTCTTTTTTCCCGGTTGCGATTCCATCGACGTGGAAGCCATTTGCGACCGTTTCACTATGACCCGCGAAATTCAACCAGCCATCGTCGCCCCGGCGCAATTGCACAGTCGATCAGTTGCGGGAGTTGAAATTCGCAGGGTCGGCACCGACAGCGAGATAGACGATTATGTACGAGTTGCATGCGAAGCCTTCGGTACCGAGTATGACGACGTTCGGCCTCTCGCGAATGTTGATCTATTCGTCAGCCGGTGCATCCAGGGATTCACCGCCTACGACCGGGATGAACCCGTAGGAACGGTCAGCATTGCGTGTATCGAAAACATGGCCTTTATCGCAGATTTGACTACACGGTCTGACCGACGCGCTCACGGTATTGCGCAATCGTTGCTTTCGCGAGCGTTGGAAAGTGCAGTTCGAGCGGGATGTGATTATGTCGGTGGGCACGCATCTCCAGACGTCGAAAAGTGGTACGCCTGGCTCGGCGGGCGCACAGTACAGAAGTGGGAGTTGCTGTCGCGCTCCGCAAGTAAGAAGCTCTAGCTGCGGTTCGCAAGCCGTTTCGAAACGTACGTTTCGTACTCTTTCGCAACATTAGAACGCGCGCTCGGTTTCATGTAGTGAATGAACAAGCCCGGGTTTACCGTCTCGAACTCGAGCAATATCGGTGTGCCATCGTCACGTTTCATGAAATCGACGCGAAAGATGTCGGTGCGCAGTCCTAGCTTCTCGGTCCAAAACCTTTTAAGGTCAAATGCGAACCGTTCCTCTTTCGCGTCTGGTTCGTATTGGGTGACCTTCCTGCCGGCCTGATCAGGTAGCGGTGAGTCAGCCTTTCGCGCGAACATCTTTCTGTTCGCATGGGTAAGCGAGTCGCCTACGTAAAACAGCTGATATTCGCCGTTCCAAATTTCGTCCATGACGGGTTGAACGAGCCAGCCGCCTACGAGGTGCTCTTTGCGTCGGAGCACCGTTTCATCAACGTCGGAAAGCAACGCAATCGAGTTGCTGAGCTCTCCCGTCACAGGTTTGATGACGTGCCGGAACATTTCGCCGCCGTAACGCTCGGCGAGCAACTTGTACGTCACTGTATTGTCGAAATACTCGGTCGGGATCGACTCGAAGCCGGCGTCTGCGAACTTGAACAGATAGTCCTTTCGCAGGCCGTAGAGCACCGAAGCAGGATCGTTGATCGTGATACCTGTATATCGAGCCTGTAGCTGCTCGAAGTATGCACGCACAGCCTTGATGTTTCCCTCAACGGAACCAAGTATGCGTGCGAGCACAACATCGATTGTCGAGTTCAGTTCATTATTATCGATCGATCGAGACTCGCCGGTGCGCACGTCGTATACGCGATTGTGTCGAAGTGCGGTTACATCGACGTCGGTAAGAGTGGTCCAGTGACAATGCCAACCTTGGTTGATGAATTCGCTCGTGAGACTGTGCAGCTCATAACTCTTGTGACGTTCGACGTCTGACTTGTCGTCGTCGGACATGGCATCGAAACGATCGGCACTTAGAAACGCTGCATTTGCTTCGATCATCTGACGACTTGCAGCGTGGATCAAAATACTTCGATCTCTCACTTGACACCCGCTTGCGTGCTCAGGACGACGTCGCGAAGACTGGTGGCAAATGCCTTGCCCTGGAAAACCGCTTCTTGTGGCGTGAGTGCGAAAACGCTGAGTTCGTAAGTAAACGCAAGGCATGGTCGCGTCGCGGCAACGTATTGATTTGCTGTCGAACCCTCGCGAAGCAGCAACCGGCGTTGACGGACAAGCGTTTTGACAAAACGTTTGACGAATGGTGCGTTCTTCCAGACGAATGTCGATTTCGGATTCTTCCGAATGCGCTGAAGAAGCTGATGATAGAGCGCTCTGTTTCGCTTGCTCACCTTCGGATTGATCCTGTAAGCGACGTAGCTTGTTTTTGAGACCTCGTCGCCGTGAATATCGGCAAACAGAAACAGGTTGTCGACTTTCGACAGGATCTCCTTTGTTTTCGTCACACCAACCGGTGGACTTGCTGTAGCCCATTGACGGTTGTAGTCGATGCCGCGTTCATCGCAGCGATGAAGGTGTTCACGCGCGCCATCCACATTGACAATCGGGATAATCACGAAACAAAAGTTGTCGAGCAATTCGTTCGCAGGATTGTCTTTATCGGCAATGCTTCTCAAAAGGCCGTCCAAGAAAAAACTGCCGATCGTCTCGCCTGGATGTTGCCTTGCGGTAACGAATATCGTGGCTTTGCGACGGTCGCCGAGCGTGACGACCGTAAAGCCGGAGTCGTCGACGCTCGACTCGGCGAGTGTGCACGAACGTACAAACTCATGCATACGGTCGACGTCGTACGGCTCGTACCACGCGACTTGCATTTCTCGTTCTGGTTCTAACACCTGGAATTGAAAGCGGCCGCCTTCGTACGCCGAGGGCTCGGATACTCGCTCCCAACCGCCGGCTCGTTTCGCGAAAGGTAAGTATCCGAGCCAACCGAGTCGGTAAGCCGAATCTTCTGCATTGTCGATCGAAATGTTGATCACATCTGGAGGGTTTTCGAATGTGACTGTGAAATCGAACGAGTGCGCGTATCCATAGCGCTTTTCTTGAATGAGAGCTACATGCAAAGTCGCGCTCGGCTCGTCAAGGCTGGTAAATACAACCGACTTGCTCTCGAAGCTCTTTACCAAGGCGTTAGCGTCATTCATTGAGTTCCATTCAACACCGCCGTACGTTATTCGGTTATTCGTTTGAACGAATTTCCGATGAGTTCATAGTATTGCGACATGTCCGCTGTCGATCCTCGCCGCGTTGCACATGCCCAGCGGATGGCGCTGTCGGTTCTGATGAGTCCGGCTGTGTGGAATCTCGTCGAGGTCTTTGGGGGCGAATCCAGCGGCCGAGCGATGGGAATCTCGAAATCAGAAGGTCATTGCGCCCGGGTGATCCGATACCCGAGCACATCTTGAGGGCCGCAGGGCAACTGAGGCGGTTCGCCCGTGGCGCATTGTCGTTTCGGGACGGCGCCTCGAATCGAGAACGATGGCAGTCGCAAACGGTTGTCTTCACTCCCGCACAGATCAGCGCAATCATCGAGGCATCACACTCGATTGGCATCACGGGTGAAACGTACGCAACGGAGAGTCCCTACGATATCGGTGTCGTCGAGCCCGCTCGTGGAACTGTGCCGGCGGCCCGCTTGGATCACCAGCTGCAGACTATTGCAGGCAGGCGATCACTCTGGCAAAGCCGTGTCGACAAACTTGTCATCCCGGGCTCGTGGCGACCCCTCGCTACCGACGGATCCGAACAAAGACGTTTGAAGAACTTTTTGTCGAGAAACTACCCGAAGGTCGAGCGATCGCGCGTTGATCATCTACTGACAGATGCCACGACCGCGTTCGAGCTCGTGAGCGCGGGGGCAATGGCGATGCTCCGAGCCGACGGCTACGAAGACGAGTTCGTCGAACAAAAACGGGGAGAACAGGAACCCGCGATGATCAGGCGACTTCAACACGCCGATCCTGAATTGCCGCCGACAATTCTGGCGCTTGTTCCATCGCCTGACCCCAGCTGGCGCGCAAGAACTATCGACATCTTGAGGTTTCTTCAGCGCGTGCCTGAACTCGAAATTGCGCGCGGTCCATCCATCCTCTTGACGGGTACACGGATAAACAGTGCCGCTTCACGCATGGCCGCTGAGCAAGTACTCGGGTTGCCTTTCGGTTGTGAAACCGAACAAGTCCCCGATCCGACGCCGGATTTCCAACGAGCCTTGGTAAATGACGACTATCCATATGTCTGGTGGCATACGCCTGCGCGATTCATCCGGGAAGTGAATGGCGACAGAGCAAATGCTTTGATGGACGTCGTTCGCCGCCATTGCCAAGAGATCGAGGCCGGCACGGGCGCCGCTTTCGATCTACTGAAGTTCACGCATATGCTCCAGCGCGGTGTGGTTGAAATCGACGGAACTCGCCGTCTTGCATCCATGACGCAGCTGTAGCGAGATGAGGACCGTCGCCTACGCATCGAAACAAAG
>JBBSGY010000067.1:0-8912 GCA_038253645.1 Acidimicrobiales bacterium | reverse complement strand
GCAGGGGTAATGGGCGCCTATTTGGTGTTGTTTCCGACCGCCTGGGTGCGAGCATGGCTCCTTATTTGGGTCGGAGAGGTTCCGGCCGCAGTTTTTCTCGTGATCTGGTTCGTGAGCCAGTTCTTTCTGAACCCGAACTCAGGCGTTGCCTGGGTTGCCCACGTCACGGGTTTCGTCTTCGGCGCAATCGGCGGTCTGTGGTTTCGCGGCACGAAACCCGCACGCCCTGACGATCCTGAGAGCTTTCGCCTCAGCTACGACTGACTTCGATCTCAGCGACAAGATTCGATCTCGGTGGCAAGGTCTTGGGCGGCGCTGCGAGTGGCTTCTTCGATGCTGAGATCGGGCCGGTCTTTGTAGGCGTAGATGATTCCGCGCGACGAGCTGATGATGAGTCCGTGTCCTCTCGAATCGAGCCCGGCTTTCATGGTCGCGTCTACGTCACCGCCCTGTGCTCCAACACCGGGAATGAGGAAGGGAAGCTCGGTGGCGATGCGACGAATGTCACCAAGCTCTGTGGGCGCGGTGGCACCGATCACGAGGCCGCAGTTGCCGTTGTAATTCCAGTTGTCGACGACATCTTGTGCAATGTGCTCGAAGAGGCGCTTTCCGCCGACGTCAAGGTCTTGGTAGTGCCCCGCTCCCGGGTTGGATGTGCGGCAGAGGACGATCACCCCACGATCGGCCCGATCCAGGAACGGCGCCATTGCCTCGGGTCCGAAATACGGATGAACCGTGACGGCGTCGGCATCGAAAAAGTCGAACACCGTGCGCACGTAGGCTTCGTTGCTCGCGCCGATGTCGGCACGCTTCGCGTCGAGAATGACAGGTACGTCTGGCGCTATCTTGCGGATGATGTCGATAGTCGCACGCAACGCGAGGGGACCGGTGACCCCAAGCGCTTCGTAATAGGCGCTTTGTGGCTTGTAGGCCAGAGCAATGTCAGCAGTTGCCTCGATGATCATTCGGTTGAATTCAACGATTCGGTCAACTGGATCGCCTGTGATCTCGGCCGGCAACTTTGTGACGTCGGGGTCGAGCCCGACGCACACGAACTTGGCTGCGTTCCAACCGGCATCGAGTAGTTCACGAAAGCTTTTACGCATAGCGCTCAGTCAACCACCGCCACGATGGTCGTTGTTACGAATTGGTTCCAAGTGGTGGTGCCATTGAGATCCTGCGACTAGAAACTCGCTAGGGAATTCCAGGGTGGGAAATTCGAGGGATTGGGTCAATGGACGAATCAAGCGATGACGAACGCACAGTCGACATTCGCGAAGGCGAGAGAGCCGTTGTTCTTGACGTCGGTGGCGACATCGATCTCGCTTCGGCTCCGCGATTGCATCAACGCCTCATCCGTTGTTTTCAGGATTTTCCCGAGCGGGTAACGGTCGACATGAGTGACGTTTCGTTTGTTGATTCCAGTGCGCTCGGTGTGTTGGTGAATGCGCGCAACCGAGCTCTTGCGGTTGGCTGCGACTTCAATGTCATACTGCCGACCGGCAATGCGAGATTTCCGTTTGACGTTACCGGGCTGTCCGCGAAGTTCGAGAAGCGTTCAACTTCCGCGGTCGGCTGATTCCGCCTGCATCGCAATGAGTCGACTCTCGGCGCGTCCGTACTTCTTTCGGTAGCCGCCCTTGCGGTAGCTCGGCGCGAATACGTCCTCCGGGCTACAGCCGACTATGTGTACGGGAATCTGCGCATCGTACAATTCGTCGATCATTTGCACGACCAGCAGAGCGTCGTCCTGCGCGTCGAGTGAGTGTAGGCCCGTGATCGTAACTTTGTCGATGTGATCCAGCAACGCTCCGTAGTGAACAGGGTGCACGGTCCGCAGGTGCGCCAATAGTTCGTCAAACTCGTCAGTTGTTGCGCGGGATCCGCCTTCGACTGTCGACAGATGCACATGCGAATGGCTGGTGCGGTAGTCGGCGCCGTCGATCCGGAGCTCCTCGAAATGGTCTGCGATTGCTGTAATTTCGCGCGTGAAATCACTAGCAGAAAATCGCTGCTCTCCGAGCCGGTCGGGCAAGGTGTTCGACGTGACGGCGAGTTTGGTGGCGCAACCGTTCATCACGGCGCGCAGAAAGCTGACGACCATGAGCGTATTTGCAACATCGTCAAGTTCGAACTCATCGATGCAGACGAGTCCGTAGTGCGAAAACGCGTCGGTTGCGACGCCCATACCTGCGAATCCGATGTAAGCGGTGAGCTCAGTGAACGTGAGGTAGGTCTTGGGTCCGCTGAACTGGTGCCAGAGTGACGCGAGAAGGTGCGTTTTGCCGACGCCGAAACCGCCATCGAGGTAACGCGCATACTTGGTCTGTGGATCTTTCTTCCACCAGTGTTTCCGCAGGAGCGGCCGTGCGAATTCGCCGAGCGCGTCACGGGTCGCTGCTTGTGAAGGAAATGCCGGGTCAGGCACGTAGTTGGAAAACCTCGCTGAATCGAAGCGCGCCGGCGGGGTAAACCGTCTCGCCAGCGCGACGGCGTCGAGTCGCGGGCGGATGTCGACCAGGTGCTTCACAGGATTCATTGTGGTGCAATGCTGCAGCGGTGCGTGTGTTGCTCCGTTCTCGCTGGTTGACCGGCCACATCCTCATAATTGCGATGGCGGTTCTGATGCTGAGCCTTGCCAATTGGCAGCACCACCGGCTGGAGGACCGCAAGGCTTCGAACCGTGCGATTGAAGCCGGTATGTCGGCCCCGACTGTCGACCTCGACTCCGTTTCTATTCGGGCGGCCACTCGCGAGTATACAAACGTGCGTATCACGGGAACGTGGGATCCGGCACATACGGTTTATCGCCGTTATCCGATCGTGGACGGTGTCGAGGGTTTCGAGGTTCTCGAACCTCTGCGAGTGCAGGGAGGAGCCGTTTATATCGACCGCGGCTTCATCCCCATCGAACGTGGCAAAGACCCGATTGCAACTCTTTCAGCGCAGGTCGTCGTGACGGTTGAAGGTCTATTGCGCAACTCGGTGCCGACCACCAAGTCCGTCGGCCCGGTTGACGCATCGCCAAACGTGCCGACAATGACCGAGGTGGACATCGACAAACTCAAGTCGTTGAGTGGGGTGGGGGTGGGGTTGGCGCTCGCACCGAACTGGATTCAGCTCACGAAGCCCGCGGGATCGAAGGATCCGGTACCGCTCGAGAAGCCCGCACTCGATGAAGGCCCTCATCTCTCCTACATGCTTCAGTGGATTTGTTTCACAATCACGATCCTTGTCGGCTGGGGAGTGCTGTGTTGGCGAACAGTTCGCCGTCCACGCTCATAGCACCGCAGTAAACATGTACTCTGGCGGGCTGGATGTTGAACGGAGTGTCATTTTCGCCCAATGATCCGCCACGACTCTCGGAATTTTTGCTGACTGGCGATTTGCCGGACACCCTCCCGCCATTACCCCACAAAGACGTTGAACTCGTCGGTGCCGACGGGACCCTGCAGACGGTTCGCACCGTCGTACTGGATATTCACGCCGCGCTGGACTGGCTGAGCGCTCTGGCGCTCGACAACGAAGACCCACTCGTCGAAGCGTGGTCGGTTGCAACGAAGCTGGGTATCGAACTCATTGCCCGCGGCCGGCTGCGTCCGATGGTGACGCGCAACGGGCTCGACGCCTGGGGAGTGGGCCCGCTCGACGTCGCCGATTCTCAGCGGCTCGACGAATTGGTCAAAGCACTGCCGCCGCAAGCGTATGCAGTTCCGATTCATGGGTCGTCGCCGGTGCGTCTATCCGCGCCCCGCTCGGTCATTACCAATTATTGGAACGCGATTGCCGACACGCTTGTGCGGTCGCCTGCGGCGCCGGGCATTGTTCGGTACGCGGCTTACGTTGCCGCAGAACCTGTTGACGTCGAGCCGCTTCGTTCGTGGCTCGAAGATCTGAGTTCGGGCGAAGCCGGCCCGCTGCGCATGGGTTTTCGACTTGAACCACCGAGTGAAGACGATGGCAAGTTTGCAGTCGCACCGTACCTGCAAAGCACCTCGGATCATTCCCTGACAATTGATGCGGCCGACTTGTGGGATGCGCCGCCGACGCTTCGCCGGCACTTTGGCGAGGACGCCGAAGCGGTCATGTTGCGTTCACTTCGCCGCGCAGCGCGCGCGTGGACGCCGCTTGCAGTGTTGCTCGAGCAGGAGCGTCCGGATCGGCTCGAACTTACCGAGCGAGACTTCGACGCGCTGCTCGATACAGGGTCAAGTCAGCTCGCCGCGGTAGGATTCGATGTCGCTTGGCCGCGTGAGTTCACTGCGAGTCCGGTGTCGGTGCGCGCATCTCTTGCGGGGGTGACCTCGCCCGGGAGCGGCCGGGCCAAATTCGATCTTTCGCAAGCGCTCGACTTGCAGTGGTCGGCCACGGTCGACGGCCAGAAGTTGACTGAGGCCGAGATGCGCGCTCTCGTCAGTGCAAAGCGTCCGATCGTGCGCATGCGCGGACGCTGGGTGGTCGTCGATAAAGACACGATCGAGAAATTGAAGAGCCGCAAGGCACGCGAAGCAAGAGATGTGCAGGCCGGTGAGGCGCTTGCGGGTGCGATGAGTGGCGAACTGATCATCGACGGGGAGCTCGTAGATGTCGAAGTCGACTCGGTCTTGCACGGCATTGCTGATCGCGTCCGCAACTATGAGCGTCAAACTTCGCTCCCGGAGCCGGCGGGTCTCAAAGCCGAGTTGCGTCCCTATCAACAGCGCGGTCTTGCCTGGCTCAACGAAATGTGCGAACTCGGCATCGGTGGCTGTCTGGCCGACGACATGGGCCTTGGTAAGACAATCCAGATAATCGCTCTTCACTTGTATCGAGCACATCTACACCAAGAAGGGGGCCCGACGCTTGTTGTATGTCCGGCTTCGTTGTTGGGCAACTGGGAGCGTGAGGTTGCACGATTTGCGCCTGAGGTTCGAACTCATCGCTTTCACGGAACGAAACGCAGCCTGGAAGAAGTGGACAAGCATGACATCGTGCTTGTTACGTACGGCGTTGTACGCCGCGACCGGGCAACACTCGGTGAACGCGAGTGGGATCTGGTGGTGGCAGACGAAGCACAACACGCAAAGAATCCGCGGTCGCTGACGGCACGTTCGCTGCGCGCGATTCCCGGAAATGTTCGCTTTGCACTCACCGGAACGCCGGTCGAAAACCAATTGACCGAACTGTGGGCAATTCTCGACTGGACGACGCCGGGATTGCTCGGTCAGCTCGAAGCGTTTCGTCGCAACGTCGCAACACCCATCGAACGCAACCACGACAAAGATGCTGCGGCCGCTTTGTCTGCTGTCGTTCGGCCTTTTCTATTGCGTCGCCGCAAAGTGGATCCTGAAATCGCGCCGGAACTGCCGCGCAAGACCGAGTCTGACGTCTTCGTTCCGTTCACAGCCGAGCAGGCTTCGCTCTACAAGGCCGTCACAGAAGAGGCACTTGATGCAATAAAGTCAAAGGAAGGCATTGCGCGCAAGGGTTTGATTCTCAAGTTACTCACCGCGCTGAAGCAAATTTGCAATCACCCCGCGCAGTACTTGAAGCAAAACGGACCGCTCGCTCAACGCTCAGGGAAGCTTGCCGCGTTCGACGAACTGGTCGACGGAACGGACGAATCAATCCTTGTGTTTTCGCAATATGTGCAGATGGGTCGTTTGCTGGAATCACATCTCGCCGCCAAAGGTGTGTCGACGCTGTTTCTCCATGGCTCGGTTCCGCCACGCAAGCGCGACGAAATGGTCGAACAATTCCAGGCGGGTGAAGCGCGCGTGTTCTTACTTTCTTTGAAGGCGGGTGGCACCGGTCTCAACCTGACGAGAGCAACTCACGTAATCCACTACGACCGGTGGTGGAATCCGGCGGTTGAAGATCAAGCCACTGACCGCGCATACCGAATCGGCCAGACTCAACCGGTGCAAGTCCACCGCATGGTTTGTGAAGGCACTCTTGAAGAGCGCATTGCTGCTTTGCTTCGCGATAAGCGTGAGTTGTCAGAGTCGGTCATCGGCAGTGGCGAGGGGTGGGTCTCTGAATTCAGCGACGACGAGCTAGCGGATCTCGTGATGCTGTCATGACGGATCGCTCCGGGCGGCGCCGCGCGTTTGGCCACTCATGGTGGGGCCAAGCTTGGGTCGAGGCCATCGAAGGTCGAGCCCATCTTGATGCGAACCGGATGCCACGCGGTCGCACCTATGCGCGTTGGGGCTACGTCGGGGAGCTCGACGTGCAACCTGGTGTCGTGTCTGCGCTAGTCACCGGTTCGCGCCCAACCCCGTACCGGACAATGGTTCGCGTGCGTGTACTCACCGACAAGAAGTGGAACCGATTGCTCGATGTCGTTGCAAGCAAGGTCGCGCACGCAGCTGCACTCGCCGACGGTGAACTGTCGTCGCAGCTTGTCGATGACGCCGATGCTGCCGGAATCGAGCTGTTGCCCGGCGAAGGCGACATCACGACTGCGTGCACGTGTCCTGACGATGCAAATCCGTGCAAGCACGCAGCAGCGGTCTGCTACTTGATTGCAGACTTGCTCGACGATGACCCATTCTCGTTGCTTGAAATCCGGGGCCGCACACATGGCCAGATCGGCGATGCGTTGCGTGAGCGCCGCCGTAAGTCTGCTTCTGAGTCATCGCGAGTCGTGCGTGACGAAGGAGTGGTTGCGACTGAAGCGTTCGCCCAGTTCGACCCCTTATCGCCGTTGCCGAAAGTGCCGCGCTCTTCCCCCAAACCCGGGCCGTCAATGACCCTACCGCCCGACATGCCTGAAGGCGTCGAGATCGACCGACGCGACTTGGTGTTTCTTGCCGATGACGCGATTCGTCGCGCGTGGGAAATGTCGTCCGGCCTGGGCGACAGCGGCCTTGGTTTAAGCGTCTATGGAGACTTGGTCGCGCGGGCCGCCCGAATGCTCGACGATATGCCGGCAATGGTTGCGCTCGCGCAACGCGCTTCGGTCTCATTGAGTCAGCTCGAAGATGACGCGCGTGCACTATTTCCCGAAGACGAGGAAGAACCCGACCTGTTGGATTAGGGCTCGCCCTAATGTTTGACGATTCGCTTCGCCAACGCGACGAAGTCGGCGATAGCGGCGTGTGAAGCGTCTGTGCGCCAGGCGATCGAGACGGGTACTGGTGGCGCATCGGCAAGTGGAATGTAAACAACATTTGGATGTGAATACGTAAGGCGTGTTGAGCTTGGCGTCACTCCGACGGCGCGACCCGACGAAATAACCATCAACCAGTCGTCGGTGTTGCTTACCCCGATAATTGATGGTTGCGACGGTTGTCCGTTCCAAAGCGCGGCCGTTGTAGTTCCAGACACGACGTTGTTGACAACCGAGAACGGCGTGAGCTGACTGAGTTGCAGCACGTCTGCGTCAGCAAGTGGATTGTCGATGTGCACCGCAGCCACGCGCGGCTCGAAGTACAAGACCTCCACAGTTAGGTACGGCTCAGTGATGTCGCCGCGCACGACTGCAACATCGGTGATGCCGCGTACGACGCCGGCGCTGCGTTCGTCGATTCGCCGCAGTTCAAGGGGTTCATTTGGATGCTCCGCTTCCCAAACAGTGAGTATCCGGCTTGTGTACTCACCGATTGCCGACCACGAGTGCCCGACTCGCAGAGCCCGCGTGCGCAATGCGGCCGTGTCGAGGGCATCCGCAAGTGCGGACATGACGAGCTCTGCGCGTGTGCGAAACGCAACCCCTTCAGAGGTGAGCATTAGATGGCGGGTCGAGCGGTCGACGAGACGAATGCCAAGGTCGTCTTCGAGCTGGCGTAACGTGCGTGAGAGAGCAGGCTGCGTCATATGGAGCACCGCCGCCGCCCTTGTGATGTTCTGCTCATTGGCGATTGCCAGGAAGCATCGTAAGTGCCTCAGTTCGATGTCCATGTCTTAGAAGCATAAATCGTGCGGACACGGCATTTCACCAGGCAATTTCGTGCTCGTACCGTGAGATGCATGAACGCAACCTCGATATTGAGCTCCCTTGTCGCCGAGAACGTCAATCGACTCTCGATTCAGCACCGTACGTTTGCATGTGATCCCGAGTTCGCGGACACGACCGGTCTCTGCGAGAAATACGGGTTTGTACCTACACAGATCACCAACACGATGCTCGTGGCAGGCAAGGCCGACCCAACTCGCTATGCCGCTTGCGTCGTGCTCTCCACATACAAGGTCAACGTCAACAAAGTGGTTCGCGAATTGCTCGACGTTAAACGCGCCACTTTCGCTACCGCGCAAGAGACGGCCGCTGTCACCGGAATGACGGTTGGTGGCGTAGGTCCATTCGGACTACCGATGAGCCTGCCGATCTACGTTGATGCGAGTGTGTTGCAAGAAAGCGAAGTGCTGTCAGGCGGCGGAAATCTAGCCGGCAAATTGCTTTTCGCACCCTCCGAACTCTGCAAACTCTCCAACGTCAAGATCATCGAGGCACTGGGAATCCCGCGCTCGGCGTGAGGTCGCGACCTTTTCCCACATATGCGGTGGGAAAGTGTCGTGTGGTCTGACGAGCTAGCTAGCGGGAAAGGGTCGCGTGGTCGGACCCGAAGGGTTAGTGGTGGTCCGGGTTGTCGATGTGACGTTGGCGAGCTTCTTCGATTAGGCGATAGGCGTCGTCGCGGCCACTGAAGCCGTTGGTTGACGTGTGCTTGTCGGGCTCGAGGTCTTTGTAGACGTCGAAGAAGTGCTCGATCTCATTCAGAAGGTGATGCGGTAGGTCATTGAGTTCGTTGATGCCCGGCATCAGGTAATCCCACTCGGGCATGCAGATGATCTTCGCGTCGGGCCCGGCGTCGTCTTCCATCCAGAACACACCTACGGGACGGCCACGGACCCAAATACCAGGGTAGGTCGGGTCTTCGACCAGGACCATTGCGTCGAGCGGGTCCTCGTCCTCGCCGAGTGTGTCCGGG
>JBBSGY010000066.1:0-8922 GCA_038253645.1 Acidimicrobiales bacterium | reverse complement strand
GACGAAATCAGGCGTTGGTTCGACGGGCCAAACATTTGCAGAGCCGATTCGGCGAACGCCTGGTGGTCCTCGGATTTGTTTCTGACATGGCCGGCTGGCTTCGGATCGTCGATGTGATTGCGGCCAAGGCAGGTCCCGGCACCATTGCCGAGGCATTTGCCTCGGGAACACCGATTGTCATGACCGGCGCCGTGCCTGGCCAGGAGACCGGAAATGTCGAACATGTTGTGGTCGCTGGGGCTGGGCTCTTCGCTCCAAGCTTGCAACAGTTGTGCAACGCGATTTCACGTCTGAGGCATGATGCGCAACTAGTTGCGAACATGAAGGCTCGAGCAAAAACCGCTGCGCGATCCGATGCAACGGCTGCCGTGGTCAGCGAAGTCCTCAAGATGTGTGACGCGCACGCAAACAAGCCCAAGCCACTGAGACATATGAGCACTCTCAGCGACACAACAGCACGAAAAAGGACTGTGCGCCATCGCTCAGTCGCAGGAATTGCCGCATTTGCGATCGCATCCTTGGGAATTGGTGTTGACGTCTCCGCTGCCTCGGAGATTCACGTGAACCGGCCGCCTTCGGTGACGCGGTCGGAATTGAACTCGGCTCGCCTCGAGGCCGTTCGCGCTGTCGAGGGAGCATGGCAGACAGTGACTGCGCCCAAACGCCGGTGAACGGCATTTGGGTCGCAGTATTGGCGGCCTGTTTCGGATCGGCTTGTTTTGGTATTGCGTCGGTTTGGCAGCATAGGGTGGCCGATGACGCTCCAAGATTTGGTGGCGGCATCCGAAATAACCTTGGCGTGGCATTCGGAATAGTGAGGTCGCCGAAGTGGATTGCCGGCGGGCTATTCGACGTGCTCGGTTTTTCGGCGCATGTTTTCGCCCTAGGTCATGGACCAATCGCCATCGTGCAGCCGATTCTCGTGACGGGATTACTTGTCGCAATCGTCGCCGCTTCCGTGGTCGAACGCCGGTCTGTCGCACCACTCGATCTGTTTTGGGCTTTGTCGTTGATCATTGCGCTGAGCGGATTCCTACTCATTGCTCAGCCGGCAGCGGGAACATCTTCAGTCTCGGGCATGGGATCGCTGGTGGCTGGAGCCATTCTCGCCGTCGTCGTTTGCGCAGGCATCGTCGTGGCGCGCAATCATTGGACCATGCGTCCGGCATTGATATGGGGCGCGATTACGGGTGTGATTTACGGTTATTGCGCTGCGCTTATGAAGTTGACCGCCGCAAGCTTGGCAAACGGTGTCCTCAGCACAGTGTTCTCATGGCCGCTATACGCGTTGATAATCTGCGGAGCGATTGGATTTTATTGCAACCAGCTTGCGTTTCAAGCCGGGAAGTTGTCTATGAGTCTCGGCGCGATAACCGCTGTCGATCCATTGGTTGCAGTTGCTTTGGGCATTGTGCTGTTCGACGAGCGCATTCATGCTGACCCCGTTCGAGTCGGAGCTGAACTTGTAGCTGCAGCCGTGATGGTGGTTGCAACGATGCAACTCGCGGGCTCGAAGGCAAAACGGGAAGCGGTATGAAAAAGTCGATTGCGTTCTCATCGACAATTTTGGCCGCGCGACACCTTGCGCCTTACGCGGGCAGTGTTGTGGCGTATGGCGCGAGCCATGTTCATTGGCCGCAACGATTGGCTCCGCGCCTTTTTGGTCTGGGTCGTGCCGGTCACGTCGCGCTCACGTTTGATGATGGTCCGCATGACATCGGAACACGCGAGATCATGCAAATTCTCGATGAACTCGGGTGGAAGGCAACATTCTTTGTGGTCGGCGAACTCGTTTTGCAACGACGCTCTCTTGTGCAAGAAGTATTGGACGCCGGCCATGAAGTCGCAGTGCACGGATGGACTCATACGTCGTTCATGTTCAAGTCGCATTGTCAAGCACGACGTGAGCTCATCGAATCCCAGGGGCTTTTGGATGACGTGTTCAGCTATAGACCTAGGTGGTTTCGGCCTCCGTTCGGCACACTTAGCGGGTCGGCTTTGTCCGCGGCCCGCGCAGCTCGACTCGAGCCGGTGCTTTGGTCATCGTGGGGCCGTGACTGGAGTGCCAAATCCTCTGGCGAAGGTATATATCAGAACGTCCAACGCGGCACGATTGCCGGTGGAACAGTGTTGCTCCACGACGGAGCGACTCGCCGCTCAAGCGGGAACTGGCGCGCAACCGGGAATGCACTTCGTATGCTCGCGAGCTATGTCGACCATCACCGACTTAAAGTCGGGCATCTGAGTGAACATATTTCGGACGCTGACGTATTCGAAAACGCGCTTTAAGCGCGTTGATCGCGTACGTATGGTCCTGCCCCGGGACGGAGTAACGAATCGTGGCGTTGGAGTTTGACGGTATACAGCGTCCAGTTTGAGTTGCCAAGGCGGTTGTAAGTAAGGCTCCGCGGATCAGAGTGGAGATGCCGCGATTGTTCCGAAGCGAATTCGAGAACCACTTACTGCGGCGACCTCGCCGCTACCTGTTTGGTACAACGCGGGCCAATTGCCGAACTGACCGGCGTCTGTAAACGCTGGTGTGTTCGGTGACCAGGAGAGGCCGAAGTCGCTGCTGTACGAAACCGGCGTCGTGTAATCGTTGTCTGAGACGCGGCACGAAGTGACGGCGAGCCGCCCGTCGGCGAGTGACATGACGAAGGGGCCGCAGACGTGGCCGGGAATGTTGGCGCCGATGCCGCTCGGCCACTTGACTCCGTCGCCGGACGTTTTGCCGTAAACCGCACAACCGCGCGTTCCGCATACCTCGTAAACCATGAAGTACTTGCCATTGGTCATGGCGACAACACCCGGCATGCCGGGGCGTCCGTTGCGTCCGTCGGAAACCACGATGGTTTTTGTTCCCCACGTTTGTCCGTTGTCAGTCGAGATGCGTTGAACAATGACCTGACTGAAGTTGGTGTATGTCTCGTCAGCCCACATCGCAACCGTGCGTCCGTTGGCCGTTGAGTAGTAGTAAGGCTCCCACACACCCTTTGTGCCGGTGGCGCTTGTTACATCCAGCTCGCGCGTCCACGAAACCCCACCGTCCTTGCTGCGCCATTGAGCGATCTTGTACGAACTTCCCAGGACGTTGTCGCGGGCTGACAACAAAAGGTCACCATTCGGCGCTCTATACAGAAAGCCGTTATCGACGAGCCTCGCGCCATCACTCACGGTTGCTAGTTGTGTCCATGTACGAGCGTTATCAACGCTTTTGTAAACGTTCAATACGCTCGTGTTCGGCGCTGGGAACGCGGTCGACACCCGTAACCACGAGCCGTCGGGGAGAGACACAAGACGGTGCCATGCTCCCGATGGCCCGTCGACGACGGTGTTCCAAGTAAAGACATTTGAAGCCGATGAAGCAGGAACGGATGAGAAAGCGGCGATAGCGATGGTTGCTGCAAGAATTGCGACGGCCGACCGCTTTCTCAAGCGGGCACATTTGGAGCGTAACGACGGTTTCGCCACTGAATTCATGATGCGTTCCTATCTGTCGCTCGGAATCTGAGTTCCTGTCGCGACTCCAGCGAACAAGCTAGCTGTCGAACCCGCTGTAATCAAAGCCGGCACGATCACCTTCACGCATTCCGGTTACTGGCCGCGACAGAGTCACACGCGTGCGACATTCGACAATTCGATTCCTACCGTCTGGTCGTAGGCACATCGCCAACCCGTGCTCGCTCGGACCGCAGCCCGCTGAACCAAAGGGACTACCTGCGCAATATCGCGCCGATTCGTTAGTTATCGAATACTTTGGCGCGATGAGTCTGGAAGTAGCCGACGTCTGGGTGGTTGCCGGTCCGCCAGGTGCAGGCAAGACCACGGTTGCGAACGTCTTGCTGTCCATGCTCTCTCCGGTTCCCGCTCTACTCGACAAGGACACGATGTACGGGGGTTTTGTCGCAGCCACGCTTTCGGCTGCGCACCGGCCATCGGGCGAACGAGAAGGCCCATGGTACGACGACAACGTCAAGGTTCATGAATACTCCGGTATGACAGCAGTCGCAAGGGAAATCAGATCAAAGGGATGTTCGGTAGTGCTTTCCGCACCGTTCACCAAGCACGTCCATGACGCCGAGAAGTGGTCCTGGTGGGTAGGTGAATTAGGGGGAGGCGAAGTGCGTCTTGTTTGGATCCGTTCGGATGCCGATACATTGCGGCATCGTCTTGAACATCGCAAGTCAGAACGCGATACGGAGAAGCTGGCCGAGTTCGAAGAGTTCATTGCCGGCATGCATCTAGAAGCAAAACCAGCAGTCGGGCACGTGACAATCGACAATCGTCTTTCGGCAGAGCCGGCGATCGAAGTGCAATTACGCGCCGCACTCGACGTTCACCTAAATCATTAAGGGTCTGAGTATGCCCGCCGTCACTTCGCTCATCGAGAAGAGTCACGCAATCGCCCGGGCGGTCAGCGAGCCGCGCTAGCGTTCCGAGCGTGACGATCGGCGGGCACCGATGAGTAAGGAAACAGATGGAATCATCGCTGCGATGATGGCCTCTGGTATCGAGCACGTCGTGACCGACATCAACACCGTCGGGCAGCACGCAGCGAACGGGAATCATTACGCGAAGGATTGTCACGCCGCTACGCCAGTTCACCAAGTTGATACGACGGCAAAAGGTGATATTGGACGCGCTGTCGACTTTGCGCACAAGCGTTTCGATGGCAAGCAGGACACAGATGAGTTGCTCGCGATCTACAACTGTTTCGTCGAGACATACGGAAGAAATGGCCGGCTCGTCGAACTCTTCTATGCCGGACCCGGCGCAGACGATTGTGTGATCAGCGGCAAGTTCATGAAGTGGAACGAGGTGGCGAAGGCAACGCGTGACGCAATACGTGCAGGCCACCACGACCACGTACACGCTGCAGTCGCGAACGGTGTGGTACTCGCGACGCCAACTGCGCGACTTCTCAAGTCCAAGGAGGATGAAGATATGCCCAAGCCCGACAACAAGGTAGACGCGTGTCGCGCGCCCGGCGGGGGAGTGTGGACACTCACGTATGACGGCGGCGTGCGCGCAACACAAGGCGCGCCGTTCTTCGGGTCTTATCCGGGATTGCCGGCGGACCGCCGCAAAGGTCAGCGAAACTTCGTAGCAATTGAACCGGACGAAACCGGCTACACGATCATCAGCGACGATGACCAAGCAAGCCAATACCACTTCGATGCTGCCGTTTTCGCGGAAATATCAAAACGTAAGTAAATGCCTCTATGAACTTAAATCGCGCTGCGGCGAGTAGAACGGAAGTGGCGGACGACTTCGCGGAACGAGCTGAAAACTGAGCGCTCGGCATAGGGCAAACCAACCTCGGCGCAAAACTCACGGACAATTGGGCGAGCCTTTGCGAGGTTTGGGCGAGGCATCGATGGAAAGAGGTGGTGTTCAATTTGGTGGTTGAGCCCACCGAAGAGATAGCTGGTGATCGCGTTGCCGCGAACATTGCGTGAGGAAAGAAGTTGACGATCGATGAACGTCGGCTCAGTCCCATCGTCGAACATGTCCATGCCCTTGTGATTCGGTGCGAAGGTCGAACCGAGGTATAGACCAAATAGCATCTGATGAATGGCAACGAACGCGATCACCTTCAAAGGTGAGAGCACCGTTAATAGGGCGGCTGCATATGCTGCTTGATGAATGACGATGAGGACGCCTTCTATTATCGGGCGTGAAACCTGCTTGCGCACCACCATTACGATGCTCTCCGCGTGTAGCGAAAAGCCCAGAAGGCACAACAACGGAAAATAGAGAATGTGTTGGAAGCGAGCGGTCACCCTGTCGATGCCGGTCTTTGTGTCCGTCTGTTCATGTGAGTATGCGAAGTAACGGAGCCGTACATCGGGATCGTGATCGGTGTTGTTCGGATGTGCGTGATGACGGTTGTGGTTTCCAAACCACCAACCGGATGCAACACCGATGCCGAGGTTGGCGCAGGCGAGCAACAGAACATCGTTGGCGCGTCGGGTACGAAATGCCTGGCGATGTCCACCATCGTGACCGAGGAAACCGACCTGCGTGAACGCGAACGCAAGGTAAACGGCAACGGCGAGTTGCCACCACGAATCACCGATGACAAAGAATGCCGCCCATCCCGCCGAGAGAAGTACGGCTGTCATGGCGCATCGAATCAGGTAGAGGCCAGGCCGGCGGTCGAGGAGTTTGGCGGCCTTGACTCGCTGGACGAGGACTGCATACCGGCGGTCGGCGGGGCCAGCAGGCGCCTTTTTGACGTCAGGCGCAGCCTTAACTGGCGCTTCTATTGGTGTCAATGCGTCTCCGGTCAGTAACCAGATGCGATATTCGCATCGTAGACCGGAACGAGGAAGGCGTCTCGGTGCTTGTCCTATCGACCAGTTAAGCGCGTTTGTTACGGGTTCTGAGCCTGGACCCGGCTCCGGCCGTCCAGGTAAACAGGGAGTAAGGCAGGGCGAGGCGGCTGTTCGGCCGCCCTTAGGAGGAGCGCTTGCGTAAGCTTTGCTTATTAGAGCCTATTTCGTAATTACTCCAGCATTTTTTGGCTCATGACGGCCGGCAAACGCAGCACTTTCGCCGCGCCCATTGCGGCTCTCGGGATCGTCTTCGGGGATATCGGCACGTCACCGCTCTACGCGGTCAAAGAACTGATCTTCAAGTCCGGCGCGAATCACAGCTCCGATGCAGCCATTGGTGCAATCTCGCTGGTCATTTGGCTCCTGACGATCGTCATTTGCATCAAGTACGTAGTTGTCGTTCTTCGGGCGGACAACGAGGAGCAAGGCGGAGTATTTGCACTGCTCGCCTTGCTGACCCGGCACAAGAAGAAGGTCGTGACCATACTAACGGCCGTGCTTGTATTCGCCGCCGGCATGTTGCTCGGTGATGGCGTCATCACTCCGGCGATCAGCGTGCTCTCTGCGGTCGAAGGCTTGAGTGTCGCGTCGCCTGAGTTTCAGCATTACACCGTTGCGATCACGCTCGCGGTATTGACGGCGCTGTTCACCTTGCAACGATTTGGGACAGACAAGGTCGGCCGGTTGTTCGGCCCGATCATGGTGATCTGGTTTGTGTTTCTCGGCATCACCGGGGCGCACGCAATCTCGCAGGAAACGGGCATTCTCCAAGCGTTCAATCCCGTGCACGCAATCAAGTTTCTTCACCACCTGAACTTGCATCAGCTGACGCTTGCGCTCGGGTCGGTGATTCTCGTTGTAACCGGCGGCGAAGCATTGTTCGCCGACTTGGGCCACCTCGGAAAGCGGCCGATCCGCGTGTCGTGGTTCGTCGTTGTGTATCCCGCGCTGCTGCTCAACTACCTGGGCCAGGGTGCACACGTCCTTTCGGGAAGAGAGATCATCGACGAAAACATCTTCTTCAGCATGGTTCCTCACTGGTTCCTGTTTCCTGCGGTCATTCTTGCGACTGTTGCGACGGTGATTGCTTCACAAGCGTTGATTTCCGGAGCGTTTTCGCTAGTGTCACAAGGCATCGCGCTGAAGTACCTGCCGACGATGCACGTTGTTCATACGCACGATGAACGTGAAGGTCAGCTCTACATTCCGCTGGTCAATTGGGCGCTGTTCGTGGGTGCCGTGTTTCTCGTTGTCACGTTCCGCTCGAGCACCCACCTGGCGTCTGCGTATGGTCTTGCGGTCGCGTCTGACATGGTTGTCACGACTATTGCGGTAGCTGCCGTGGCGCGCCTTCATTGGAGGTGGAGTCCGCCGGCGGTTGCGGCGGTCTTCATTCCGCTTGGAATCGTCGACGGATCATTGCTGCTCGGCAATGTCTCGAAAATTCCGACAGGTGGATACGTGCCCCTTGTTATCGGCGCGGTGATGGTGACGATCATGCTCGTGTGGCGATGGGGACGCGAACGCGTACGCATTGCGTTCATGGAGCTTGCAACTATGCGGATGTCGGAAATTATTGCGATCAGGCGTGACCCGGAATCGGCAGTGTTTCCACGCCCGGTCGTACTGCTCACCGCGTACAGCGCCGCGACAGCGGATGATCTGGTGCCGCCCTTATTGGAGGTCTTTTACAAACGTTATGGCGCCCTGCCCGAGCAGCTTGTTTTGTTGAGCATCAAGCAGACGCATGCCCCTTACATGCCGGCTGCTGAGCGCTATCAGGTTGTTGAGTTCGAAAGCAGCGAAGATTCGGGAAGCTGTTTACTGGCGGTTACGGCGTCATTTGGTTTCCGCGAGAGCCCGGACGTCGAGGACGTGATCGGCGATGTTATGGGTCAAATCGTCGTGGACGGCATGGGTGAAGTCTCAGCCTGGGGAATCCACGCGGCGAAAGAAAGAATTGTCGGTGGTCGGGGTGTCGGTTTTTGGCAGAAGCGGCGCCATGAGTTGTTCAAGACGCTGCGTCGCCAAGCGGAGCCTGCGTATTTCTATTACGGCCTCGATGATGACGCTCGCCTTTCCGTGGAGCTCGTACCTGTCGTTATTTGATCAAGTGTTTTCGAAACCAGTTGGTTGCGAGCACGTCGACAGCGCGGGCGACGGACGATTGTGGAGCAGGTTCGACTCCTGGCTCCTCAGCCAGTGGATGTGCAAGACCGTTGACGATCGCAAGGTTGATGCTGTCGGGTGCACATCCTGCGGCGATGAGCGCGTCGTGCAATCGTTTGGACTCCGATTCGAACGACGGGTCGTCACTCGAGCCGTTGATCATCAGCAGAGAAGGCGACTTGGCAGCGATCTTCTCTGTTCGCGCGACTGCGTCGTATTGATTTGCGATAGCCCGTGAACCGTCGTCCCAGTTGTATGTGAGGTCGAACCACCGCTCGTTTGCGCCGACAACTTCAGCCAATGAAATCACCGAGTTGATCGTAACAACCGTGCTGATTGGAACGTCGGTGTCTGCGAGTGCGAACAGAGCAACGCCACCACCTAACGAACCACCGAACAGGCCGAGAGGTGCATT
>JBBSGY010000065.1:0-8928 GCA_038253645.1 Acidimicrobiales bacterium | reverse complement strand
TTATGGCACGAGCCCTTAGGGCCCGCCGCCAAATAACTTGGACATTTCAACGGCCAGATGACGCTGCTTACTGCGTTGCCGAAACTCAAAAGTATCGGTTACTTACCTCGTTCCGGCGCCTTGTGAGCAACGCCCCTGGCTCGCTGAAATGCGCGCAACTTATTTGACGGCGGACCCTTAGCTATTACTCTCGATCCACCGTAAAAACCTGGACGCGCTGGGCATGTACCACGAAAGTAAAAGGAGATGATGTCTGTGATCTGAAGCTTGTTTGTGATCACGTCTCTCGGCAGATCTCAATGGCCCTTGACAACATTTTAATTTAAACGAGGGCGAAATACCCGGGAACTTGGTCATGTGGAGTCGATAGATTGATCTTGGCTTCCTGTGCGCCGCTGAACCGCCCATGAGACCAACGGATTTCGAAAATCCCGCAACCGACATGTCCGTTCCGGCATATCGATTCCGAAGCCGTGGCATCCCAGAAGACCTTTGATTGTTCGCCGACCACTAGGTGGTGTGCAACGACGGTCGACGCTCGCCGTTTAGCAGTCGGGCGCGTTGCGTTTCGTCGACCGCAAGGTCGGCCACGGTCCATGCCATCGCGACGGCAGCATCGACGATCGCGCGATCAGCGGACTCCGATACAGCAGCGTCGGCGAAGGCCCTTTGATGATTTACCGCACCACCGGCATCAATACGGATGGTCGGATGTATTGCCGGTAGAAGTTGCGTAACATTGCCCATGTCTGTAGATGCGCCGATTCTCGGATCCAGACGATCGGAACCGAATGTGCGACCAAGTGCTTCGGCGTTGGCTCGATAAAGGTCGGCGATATCTCTATCGGGATCGAGGCACGCGCAGATCGGCGAACCGGGAGAAATTTCGATATCGCAACCCGTCGCCAGCGCGCCGGCGTCAAGACAGTTGCGAACTTTTTCTTCGAGCTCCGCGAGGCGTGTCATTGAACCGGCGCGCACGTAATAGGTGGCGGTTGCGGTCTCGGGAATGATGTTGGGCGCGTCGCCCGCGCTTGTAGTGATGCCATGCACGCGATCGGCCAATTGCATCTGTTGACGCATCAAACCGATGGCTACTTGCGCAACTATCAACGCATCAGCGGCATTGACACCTTTGTCTGGGTAGCTCGATGCATGGACGGCTCGGCCCGTGTACCGAACATGGAAGTTAGTGATGGCAAGGGATGCCCGAACCGCTACGTCGTCGAACTCATTGGGATGTACCATCATCGCTGCATGCACGCCGTCGAACAGCCCTGCTTCGATCATGATCACCTTGCCCCCACCATTCTCTTCGGCGGGGGTACCAAGAAGCGTGACGGTTAGGTCGAGCTCATCGGCGACGACGGCCATAGCTATCGCGGCACCGGTTGATGCCGCCGCGATGACGTTGTGCCCGCACGCGTGCCCGATACCCGGGAGCGCGTCGTACTCTGCGCACACGGCGATGTGTAGTGAGCCGTTGCCGGCGCGGGCGCTGAATGCTGTTGGAAGATCGGCGACGGATTTGCGCACCTCGAAGCTGGCTTGCTCCAGCAGTTCGGCTATCCAAGCGGATGCCTTCTCCTCCTCGAAACCAACTTCGGGATTGGCGTGGATGCGATGGCTGAGATCGATAAGCGCATCACGATGCGAATCGACAACAGTCCGAACGTGATCTTTCGTGTTCATATCCGACGATTCTACGGCGAGGCGCAATTCTCACCAGTCCGTGGACCCTAACGCTCAGAAGCCTGCGCTGGTGTCCAATACCCGGAGAGGGGGCGCTCTCGACCCTCGGTCGCGTAAATTGAAAGCCGTTCACGATCCTGGTCGGAAAGCATTTCCATCGCGTCGAATATTCGTTTTGCGCCCACGGCGCGCATCGCCACGTCTCCGTCGCTACCTCTTTTTGGAAGGTGCGAAGTGAGAAGAATGAGTCGCCGGTGTTGGTCTGTTGACATGATCACGTGGGCACGGCCGAGACTCTTCCAAACTACGTCAGTACGGACCAAACCACCTCTCGTTGTTGTAAACGCGCCGGACACATCGAAATACCAAAGCCCCTTTTTCTTGTCCTCGGCTACAAAGTTGACGCTTACTCCCAGTCCTCGAAGGCGAGCGTTCTTTTGCACGATCTGAAAACCGGCATCTTCGAGAACTGACTCTGCGATGGCTAGAGCAGCTTTACCCTCGCGCGTTGCTTTGGCCTGAAAGCCGTCGGAAATGTCAGTGGCGGGAGTAGCGATTTGTTTAAGCTCCAGCTGTAGGTTTGCTTGTTCAGCGGGCGCCAACAACGCTTGTTCTTCAGCAACACGTTTCTGCGCGATTTCGACGTAGCTCTCGTCCAGGTCATAACCAGCCGACCGCCGGCCGGTGCGGATTGCAGCAACGAGTGTCGTGCCGGATCCGACAAAAGGATCGAGTACGAGGTCGTTCTTGTACGTATACAGGTGAATCAATCGCTCGGGGAGCTCGACTGGGAATGGAGCAGGGTGGTTGACCCGACGCGCGCTCTCCGGCGCGATGTCCCAGACGTCGAGCGTTGCTTGCATGAACTCGTCGTTTGTAAGTGTGTTTTCACATGGCAGATTTTCTTCTGCCCGTTGAGCGATCGTCTTCGCGCGGTCAAATCTGCCCTTGCTTGCGATGATTACTCGCTCGGTTACGTCACGAAGAACGGGGTTTGATGCGCTACTAAAACTTCCCCACGCGCAGTTGCCGCCGGCGCCTTCGGCTTTGCGCCAAATCACCTCACCGCGAATCAGCAGCTTCAGGTCATTCTGCAAAATGTCGATGACGTCTGCGGAAAGACTGCGATATGGCTTTCGGCCCAAGTTCGCGACATTGATCGCTATGCGTCCGCCTGGTTCAAGTTTCTTTTTACACTCGGCAAATACGTCATGGAGCAACTGTAAATACTGCAGATACGAGTCAGGCACGCCATTTTCACCCAGGATTTCCTCGTACGCCTTGCCTGCAAAATAGGGAGGCGACGTGACGACAAGCGCAACTGAGTTGTCGGTGATTTCCGACATGTTTGTGGCGTCGCCGTGAATGCATCCTGGATCCAGGTCGCGGCCCTCCTTCGGAATGCTTTCATCGTCGGAGATTTCTGGTGCCGGGAACCGGTCATAGAACGCAGAGGCATCGTGGCTTTCGCGCTTGCCGACGCCAAAAGTCTTTGTCTTTGTTGCCACTACGCCCCCTCGTCGCGTATCGAAGGTAGTCGGAGAAAGCGTATGAACGTTTTTTGAGATCTACGCCCCTCACTGGGAGAATGCGGTCATTCGAATCATGTCGAATGCTGCTGTATGTCGGGATCGGACGAGGTCAGTCGCCTGTGTAGAGGCGCTCGAGATCAATCAGTTCGAGATCATGACGACGCTTGCCCTCTTGCTCGACCTCGGGAGAGAACCCAGCCGAGCTGAATAGAAGCAGTTTCGCGTTGGCTCGACCATGGCCCAATAGGGAGCGTCGCAACTCCAGTGTTCTCAGCACGTTGACGCCAACGATCTGCTTTGTCCACTTGGCTTCTCCGATGGCCAATACCTCGCGACCGGCAGTAGCGACGACATCGATCTCAAGTTCGCGCTTGGCGGTCGGACTGTTGGCGACACTTGGACCGACCGTAGTGACCAGTCCACCGAGTGTCTCCTTCGAGGCATGGGCAAGTGCCCAATCTCGCGCAAGTGATTCGAAATGAGGGCCGTAGATTTGAGATTCGACAGTTCCTCGAATGCTGTGCCACACGGATCTCGATCCCCGCCGCTCAATGACTCTCTCGTTCGGACCAATGATTGATGCATAGGTGCGGAGCAAAGGCTCGGTGAGGTGAAACGTGGAACGGCGCTGATGAAGTGGGTCATCTACGCGGTCGATCATCGCGAGGTCGATCAGGGTGTTCAAGGGATGTGAGAGCGTGTTCTCGGGTCTTCCGAGTGTCGCTGCAATCTGACCGCGTCGGGTGTTGCCGCCTGCAATAGCGGTAAGGACGCCGAAATACAGACTTCGATCGATGACCGCCGGCTCGTCAGCGAGAATGCGTCCTTCTCGAAAGAGAGCGCCAGTGGGATTGAGCAGAACGTCAGTCACCCAGTCGTCGAAGTGGCTCATTGTGGAGGGAGATCGACCTCCCGTGAAGTCGAGATACGCAGGTGTTCCTCCGACTAGCGCGTGGAGTCTTGCGGCTGACTCCCAGTCTCGCTCCAATTGCCAATAACGCGCAGCGGTTCGGAAGTCGAAAGGCCGAACTACCAGTTCCAGAGACGCTCGTCCTCGCAGGGGAGCATCGGGTCCGATGAGCTGACGCATAGGACCAAGTGCGGACCCGCAAACCAATAGACGCGTGTCACTCCGACGCGACACCCGGCGTTGAACCAGCGATGGAAGCTCTGGCGATGAAGCGACGAGATATTGGAACTCGTCGATTGTCAGCAATGGAGGTCGAGCGGTCCAGCTCGCTTCGAGCGCCGCATGCCAGTCAGCGAAATGGGGAATCGCCGGGAGTTCGTTCCACACTTGAAACTGCTGGGCAAAGGCGTCGAGTTGTTGTCGTGCCGTACCTTGTTGCGCTTCCCAATACCAACCTTTTGCCTGCATGGTCAGTCGTTCGATGAGCCACGACTTTCCTTGTCGTCGCCTTCCATAGACCAGGCCAAAACGCGTTTGGGCTGAATCGGAGCCGGCAAACTCGGCCAGCGATGTCCATTCCGCAATCCGGTCGAATACCTCTCGAGGTTTCCGCATTACTCAGAGTGTACTCGATCTATGAGTAGTCGAATACTCATAGATCGAGTACTGACTCAATTTTGGCGATTCTTACGCGTTCGCAGGCAGTAGGCGGCTGAAGTTCTCGAAGAAGATGAACAAAACCACCAGGAAGAGTGGTATTCCTACGAGGTAAGCTGGAAGGCGACGCCACGTGCGGCCTGCGCCCCACGTGAATAACGCGACCAGTGCGGCCGCCAAACCCCAGAGAACAGCTGGAGATTTGCTGATTGCGGTTCCCGAAAGGCTCGCGTCGACAGCTCCCGGAATCGTCTTCTCCGGAACCGTCGTGGTTGTCGCGCCGGCGAAGGTGGTTGTCGACCCCTTCGGCGCCACGGTGGTAGGCGTTTGTTCGGCTGCAGCAGCGGGCGCGGGCGATGTGTCGAGCTTTGCCGTGATCACCAAACGTTGTGCCGCACTGTATTTCGGGTGACACGTAGTGAGTGTGAGGCGGTTGTCTTTGGTCGGATTCAGCACTGAAACGTTGGACGGATCTACGACTTGCTGTCCCGATACTCGATACCTGAACGAACCCTGCCTCGTTGTCACATCGATCTCATCGCCGTTCTTGAGTTCCTGAATACGGTTGAACGGCGCGCCGTATGTGGTGCGGTGGCCGGCGAGCGAGGCGTTGCCCGGCTGGCCGGGAAGCGGTGTGCCGATGTAGTGACCCGGACCCTTCTTGAGGTCGTTGACGTCAGTGCCTTCGACAACGGCTTTCGAAAGGTTGATTGCCGGTATCTTGACCATCGCGACGGCTTCACCCGAAGGTGCCGGAGGAGGGGCGGGCGTCGTGTTCTTTCCGGGCGCAGAGGTCGGCGCGGTGGTTTCGCCGGGCGCTGCAGCAGTGGTCGTCGTACCTCCACCCGCCGGCTCGGGGAACAGCTGGGAGGATTCCTTCTGTAGGCGGTCTTGCGACTTTGCCTCTGCGATGTTCGTACCCCAAAGTTGGTAGGCCACGAAGAGGAAAACCAGCACGCCGGCGCTGATGAAGGATCGACCGAGGACCGTGAGGACTTTGTCCATATCCCTCACAAGGTAGCGATTTGGCAGAGTTCAGGCTTGTACCCCGGTTCGCGGGTCGGCCTCAGGTCAATCCGAGGTGCTTGCCCAATACGACAAATACGCGCGATGCAGCCAGTCGTTGACCCAATTGCGGTCGGGCAATTCGGGGAGTGATGGGGTGTGCCCGAGCCTCGCCAACTCGGCTTCGGCATCGCTGATGGCGTCGATGACTTCTCCTTTCGAGATTTCACCCCGCCGGATGGACCGCAGGAACGCGCGTGACGGTTCGGGAACAGGAAGTGTGATGCGTCCGGTTGTCAACAGCTCGATGCCCTGTAGACCCAGGCGCAATGCGTGCATGGCGAATTTGGTGTCATAGCCGTGTTCGGCGACCAGCTCGGGTCGGTTTGTGTGAGCACCGGGCGCACCGAGCATCGAGGCTCGCTGGCCTCGGAGGTAACCGAGAAACCGCTCGCCCGCGAGCTGTGAGACAAAACGGTCGCCATTGGTGACCAATTCGGCGCCCACAACGTCTCGGTATACGACTTCGTTGTCGGGCACGAAGAGCAAGAGCAGAACCGTCGGGTTTCCGGCCAAAGCGAGGCGACACCATTTGCGCGCGCTGTAGATGACGACATCCAAATCCCCGGCACCCGAGCGGTTGGCCAGGCCGCCCGGATGATCCCATACGGTGTGCCTTTGGTACTGCTCGAACTCGACAGTTTGCTGGTTTGCATCGGTACCGGCTGGAACGCGCGCCACGCCGGTCACATATCGCGGCGGTTCGAGGCAGATACCCATCTCGTCACGGTCGTCTTGTCCGCTAATCGAGGTGCCGTGAACTCCCGAACCTACTTGCGCGCGGAGAATCGTCCCGGTTTCGGCAATCCGGCGAGCCTCCTCAGACGCATGAGGATGATCAAAGCCCGGCGGCAGCACAGTCGAGCCGTCGATTACCGAAATCTCACTTCGGTTCATTTCAGGAAGCTACGGGATTTGCGGTCGATAGGGGCCTCTCAGAAAGTCTGCAGTCTGCCAGACATGGTGAGAGAAGTAGCTGTGATCTGACATACGGTTGCCTAGTTCCGGGTAGTGATGCGTACGTCTTGACGGTTTGCCTGTTAGCCAGGGCGGCTCCGGTTCATCTGTTCGTTTGTTTGTCAACGCGGTTGGGGGCTGACGGCCCTCGATGCATTGCCAACATCGAGGTTAGACCTCCGCCTGAATATACATCTCTAGACCATGCGTTGGTGCTAGGAGCCAATATATGGCCTAGTATCGACACTCGTGGCAGGCATCTCATCCGAGGGGCGATCCGAACTCGCAGCGGTAATTGGGCCTGGTCGACGCCTAATCACGACCGACCTGGCTCAACAGGCCCTGGGGCTTTCCCGCATGGAGACCTCTGAGCGGCTCTCACGTTGGGCGTCCAATGGATGGCTCCGCCGGGTGCAACGCGACCTGTACATCCCGGTTCCGGCTGAAGTTGCAGACCCCGAGCGATGGACTGCGGATGCGTTGTTCGTCGCCGATGCTGTGTGGACACCTTGCTACTTCAGCGGGTGGACGAGTGCGAACCACTGGGCGCTAACAGAGCAAGTATTCAGATTGACCATCGTGTTCACGACAGCGCGAGTGCGCAACCGCGATCAGCGACTACTCACCCACAACTACATGATCTTCCACGTGGCTGACGAACTGCTGAAGTGGGGAATGCGAGTGGAGTGGCGTGAAGGTCGACGGCTGCAAATCGCCGATCCGGCGCGAACAGTCATCGACTTACTCGCCAACCCAACGATTGGCGGAGGAATTCGCCATGTTGCCGAGGTCTTGACTGCTTACCTCGATGAGCACGCTCCGGAACTGCTCTTTGACTATGCGAAACGCATTGCGAACGGCGTCGTCTTCAAACGATTGGGATTTGTCACGAGCATCGTTCGCCCCGACCTCGACTCGCTGGTTTCAGCGTGCGAAGCGCATGTGTCACGCGGGTTCTCGTTGCTCGACCCATCAGCTCCAGCGACCGGAAAACGTTCGACGCGCTGGCAACTACGAATGAACGTGCAACTAACGAGGACGGACGCATCATGATTGATGCAACCGAGATTCGCCAGCTGAGTGCCGAGTGGAACGTCCGCGAAGATGTTGTCGAGAAGGACTACTCGCTGGGCTGGCTGCTGGCCGGAATTGCAAATAACACCGACCTCGGCGGTTGGGTATTCAAGGGTGGCACCTGCCTGCGCAAGTGTTACTACGAGACATATCGGTTCTCCGAAGACCTCGATTTCACAATTTTGCCGGGCGCTCCGGAAGACCCGGACGATCTCATGCATATCTTTGAATCCGTGGGCTCGTGGCTGTACGACATATGCGGTCTGGAACTTCAAGTCGACGCCAAGTCCTTCAAGAGAACGACGAACAGGCGCGGCATGGAAACCACGACAGGCAGAGTCGCGTTTCGTGGGCCGCGCAACCCGCCGACTCTTCCGAAGATCAAACTCGATCTGACGAGCGATGAGCCTGTAATTAGCGACACTCCGGCACGCAACGTGTTTCACCCATATGGCGACGCTAGTGATCCGTTGGCTGGTGTCCGTTGCTATTCAATCGTGGATCTCTTGGCAGAGAAACTGCGCGCACTCGCCCAGCGTTGCCGACCGCGCGACCTGTACGACGTGATACATGTGTTTCGTCATCCTGACCTGCTCGGCAAGGCACCATCGGTGAAGTCGGTTCTCGCTCAGAAGTGCGCTCATGTTTCAATCGATCCACCGACATTGGATTCCATACGAAACGGCCAATTCCGCATTGAAATCGAGTCGGAATGGGACAACATGCTGGCCCATCAGCTGCCGGTGTTGCCTCCGTTTCCTCAATTCTGGGATGCACTCGATCAACTGTTTCAGTGGCTCGATGGAACGCTTGTCGTGCCACAACTCGAGCGCGCCCAATTCGGCGATCTCGATGAACACCGTTCGGCACCACGAACGATGGTTTCGTGGCGCTCTCAGGCTCCGATCGAACTCATCCGCTTTGCTGGAGCAAACAGGTTGAAGGTCACGCTCGACTACCGGGCGGAGCAGGGCGGGTGGGGTCCGCGAACAGTGGAGCCGTACGTCTTGCGATGGACTCGTGACGGAAACCTCCTTCTCT
>JBBSGY010000064.1:0-9036 GCA_038253645.1 Acidimicrobiales bacterium | reverse complement strand
GCGCTGTTCAGCCTGGCGGATTCCAGGAATCTCGTAGCGCTGAACGTCGGGGTCAAAGCCGCCGGCATCGCCGTTTGTCGCGATGCAGTAACTGACTTCGATTCCCTTCTTGGTCCACGACGCAATTGTTCCTGAACATCCGAAGTCCAAGTCGTCGGGGTGCGCGGTGACAATGAGAGCGCGTTCAATTTCTTCGTCGGCGATCACTAGAGCTTGCCGACCACGTAGTCGACGCACTTCGTGAGCGCTTCGACGTCGCTCGTCTCGATCGCAGGGAACATCGCCACGCGCAGTTGGTTGCGGCCGAGCTTTCGGTAGCTGTCGGTGTCGACAACGCCATTCGCACGAAGCACGCCACTGACGACAATTGCGTCGATCGAGTCGTCCAGATCGATTGTGCCTACAACACGGCTGCGCTCGTCGGGCTTCGCAACATAAGGCGTTGTGTAGGACGTCCGCTCGGCCCAGCTGTAGAGCACTTCGGATGATGCGTCGGAACGTGAAGCACCCCACTCGAGCCCACCGTTGTTGTTGAACCACTCGACTTGGTCGAGCATCATGAAGATGGTTGCGAGAGCGGGCGTGTTGTATGTCTGATTTTGCGTCGAGTTGTCGACTGCGGTCGCCAGGCGAATGGACTCAGGAATCCAACGACCGGTGGATTCAATTTGTTGCACGCGCTCGAGGGCCGCCGGCGACATCAGGGCAACAAAGAGGCCACCGTCACTAGCAAAGCACTTTTGTGGACCGAAGTAGTAACAGTCGAACTGTGATGGATCGACGCGCAGGCCACCGGCACCCGAGGTCGCATCGACTGCCACAAGACCGGTTGCGCCGTGGGGGCGGTTTATTTCCATCGCAACGCCGGTTGACGTTTCGTTGTGCGTAAGCGCGTAGACGTCAATGTCGTCACGAGCGATTGCGTCGGGGTGTGTGCCGGGGTCAGACGTGATGATTTCGGGCTCGTCAAGAAATGGCGCGATTTTTGACGCCTTTGCGAACTTGGAGGAGAACTCGCCGAAAGAAAGGTGCTGACTTTTTTTGTCGATGAGACCAAACGTGAGCGCGTCCCAGAACACTGTTGTTCCACCGTTGCCGAGAACGACTTCGTAACCCTCGGGAAGCGAGAACAGCTGGTTGAGCCCATCACGCAGACGGCCAACCGTCTTTTGTACGGTCGGCTTGCGGTGGCTGGTGCCGAGGTAGGTCTTGGACACGTCGAGGAGGTTTCGGATCGACTCAGGGCGCACCTTGGAAGGGCCGCAACCAAAGCGGCCATCGGCGGGGAGGAGTTCGGTTGGAATGCTGATATTCGGAAGGTCGCTCATCACTCGTCAGCTTTGCACGTGAATCCGATGACTGTTTATTCGAGCCGAACCTCGAACTCGCCTTTTACCTCGGAAATCGTAACTTTCGTGAGGTCGTCGACGATGTGGTGTGCCGCCGCGAGGTCGCTTTCGGCCGTCGTAGTTCGCAAGGCGACCGGAATTGCTCCTGCTGCGAGCGCCGCCTCGATACCCGAACGGGCGTCTTCGAAGACGATGCAATCGGCGGGCTCGATCCCGAGGCGGCCGGCTGCGGCGATGTAACCGTCTGGTGCCGGCTTGCCGTGCTTCAACTGATCGGCGGTAACGAGAATCTTCGGAAGTTGTATCCCGGCTGCCTTCGCGCGAGCGATGGCAAGGTCGTGCCAGCACGATGTCACCACGGCCCAACTGTGATCAGGGAGCGACGCAATCAGATCCTTCGCACCAGGAAGGGCGCGCTCGGTTCCCGCATCAGTGACTTCGACATTCTCGTGCCGGGCGAGTGCGGCATCGATCTCGCCTGGCCGGTCCGCGAGTTCACGCCGAATGGTCGTTGTGTGAGGAACGCCATGAATCTTGGTGAGGAGCTCTTCGGCATCCAACCCGTATCTCTCGGCGAACATCCGCCAGTGCCGCTCGACCGACTCGGTGGAGTCGACGAAAACCCCATCGAGATCGAACAGCAAGCCTCTTGCGCGCAACATGGACCAACTCTTGCACGCCGCCCGCCCGCCGCTTAGCCGGGCCAAGTTGCGTTTCATGCGTCTTCTCGGTCATGGATGTGCTCGGATCGCGCCGGATCACGGCTGTAAGGACTCGGGAAACGCGACTGGGGTTGGCTGAGGGTTCGCTGAGGTTTCGCTGTCGCAGGGCGTCGGTATTGTTCGGCGCAGCACTTTCCCCTTCGTTTGCTGCGTCTTTGCAGCCGTGAAGCGACTTGCGAACTCGTATTCCACGGCCAAAAAGGCTCATAGAAGTGGGATTGTCAGATGCGAATACCGATTACGTCGGCCGAGGCATACACGCGTGGAATCACCGAGTCCGCGCTGAAGTGGAAAGTGCGCACGGGAAGGTGGCAGCGAATCGCGCACGGTGTGTATCTCGAAGGCGATGTTCCGGCGACACCGATGGAACGCGCTCTGGGTGTTGTGATCGGGAGTGGAGGTGTCGCGAGCGGTTCGCCGGCGGGGCTTTTGCACGAGTTCGACAGCGTCGCGCTCCGAGAACCGTTCGTGACAGTTGCGGCGAACACATCATCGAAGCGAAGCCGTAGACGACGTCTAGACCTTCCGGTGCTGATAACCGTAGAAGGCATTGCATGCACAGATGCATTGCAAACATTGGTTGATTTATCGAGTGAACTTGACGACACGCACTGGGAACGTGCACTCGAGTCGGCTTTACGAAAACGACTCGTCACGATTGCCGAAGTCGAGAAAGCAGTGTTGAGTGCGGGTGCCTCACGTACGCCCGGCACGAGGTTGATGCGTCGTGTATTGCAGCTGCGCCCGCCAAATGCACCTCCCACCGAGAGCCTTCTCGAGACATTGGCGGTTCAATTGGTTCGCCCTGAGCCGTCTCTGCCTGAACCGACCCGGCAGTACGAGGTGACGACCATCAATGGAACATTCGTGGGTGGACCGGATCTTTCATGGCCAAGCCTCGGCGTATTCATCGAGCTCGACGGCCGGCAGCACAAAGATCAGCCGGTTTACGACGCCCACCGCGAGACATCGATCGTCATCGCGACGGGCCGGCTTCCGGGCCGTTTTACCTGGGATGACATCGTCCGCCGGCCAAACCTCACCAGGCGGCGGCTGGTTGCGCTGCTGGAACAGGCTCGTCGCCGACTTTGATGCGTCCTTACAGCCGTGAAGTGGGCTCCGAAGTCCTAATTCACGGCTGAGAAGACGCAGGAAACGAAGTGTGGGGACGGCGCCGACGACGCCGGCATGGTCGTATTGTTGGATGACGTGAATCGTTTGTCCCAGCGCATCTCCGCCGTATCCGAATCCGTAACCCTCGCAATCGACGCAAAGGCAAAAGCAATGAAGGCGGCCGGTGAGCCCGTCATCAGCTTCGGCGCCGGTGAGCCTGACTTCCCGACGCCTGTTCCGATAGTCGAGGCAGCGATCGAGGCTGCGAAAGATCCGAAGAACCACCGTTACAGCCCGACGTCGGGCCTACCCGAGTTGCGCAAGGCAGTCGCCGCGAAGACCAAACGTGACTCGGGCTACGAAGTCACAGCGTCGCAAGTGCTCATCACCAACGGTGGAAAGCAGGCCGTCGAGCACGCTTGCATGACACTCATCGACCCGGGCGACGAAGTGATTCTTCCGGTGCCGTATTGGACCACATATCCAGAGCTCATCAAGCTCGCCGGCGGTGTATCGGTTCTTGTCGACACTGATGAGTCGACCGGGTTCAAAGCAACGGTTGCGCAACTCGAAGCGGCGCGCACCGAACGCACCAAAGCGCTCGTATTTGTTTCGCCGTCAAATCCGACAGGCGGCGTTTACACGCGCGACGAGATCGAGGCGGTTGGCACGTGGGCCGTCGAGCACGGGATCTGGGTGATTACGGACGAAATCTACGAGCACATCACGTTTGACGACGCAAAGTTCTATTCGATGCCGGTTCTTGTTCCCGAGATTGCAAACCAATGTGTAATCGTCAACGGCGTTGCGAAGACGTATGCGATGACAGGTTGGCGAGTCGGCTGGTTGATCGGCCCTGACGATGTCATCAAGGCTGCGGGCAACCGTCACTCGCACGCGACGTCGAACGTTTCGAATGTTGCACAACATGCAGCGCTTGCTGCGGTTAGCGGTGACCTCAGCGCAGCTGCAGAAATGCGTGCGACGTTCGACCGCCGCCGTCATCTTATTCTCGATTTGATCGACAAGGTCGACGGCATGACGTGTCTCGAACCAAAGGGCGCGTTCTACGCGTTCGCAAACGTGAAGGGCATGCTTGGTCGCGAAGTACAAGGTGTTGCGCCGCAATCAAGTTTTGAACTCGCCGAGATGTTGTTGGAGAAAGTGAAAGTTGCAATCGTTCCCGGCGAAGCGTTCGGCGCGCCCGGCTACTTACGCTTCTCCTACGCAACATCAGACGAAGCAATCGCCGAAGGCCTCGAACGCATCGCCAAGCTTTACGCATAAAGCAGATGACGGGTATCTGCGCAGGCGATGTGTGAAAGAAAAGCACCCGGGTTAGCTTGGCGTGAGTGCGGGGCGAGGTCAGTGACTTACCGAAAGTCATGGTCGTGTTCGACTGGAACAACACGATTGGCCGACCAAAGCTGAAGGAGCGATTTTTCGCCTGGCTCCATGGCAACGATCACACATATCAAGATTTCAAGTCGCGATTTGAATCTCAGTGGGCAGCGCGGCCTCACCGACCGCATGCATCCAAGACAAGCGAACGTCTTCGATTCATGGCGAACGAGATGAGGGAAGGACGCCTCTCACCTTTCGGTGCCAACGAGATGCGCCTGTTTGCCAACGAGACGCCGGATCTTGTTTATAACAATGTTGAAAAGGTCTTGAGCAAACTGAAAGAGACTGCGCGCACGGCTCACGGAGTTGACCTCGTTTTTGGCGTTGTCTCTAACGCGTGGGCGCCAATGTTGCGATCGACAAGGTTGGTCGAAAGCGGTCTTATCGAGTTTGTCGAAGCGCAAGAGTTCGTGACCGCTAGAACGGCGCAGGGCCAGGAGATTGTTACTGGACCACTTACCGATGTATCTGCCCTGACGAAGCCGGCGGCGCTCCACCGACTGTCCAAGAAAGGAGGCGTTCCGTTTCAATGCATGGCATATGTCGGAAATGGTTTCAGTGATGAACACGCAATGCGTGAGCTGTTCTGGCGAGGCGGAATTTCGATTGGAACCTACGAGCTAGACGAAAGGGGACGGCAAGACGAAATACAACTTCGTGCGTTGAAGCGCGACGGAGTTTTAAAAACGTTGACCCGCAGTTTGTTCACGTCAGGTGACGGGGGCACAAGAGCATTTTCAATCCTTGACAAAACGGTGTCTTCTCTTGCGAGCCGCGTGAAATTCCTGTCTGTATTCGGCGCGCAAACGCCCGACGTTGCTCCCGAGCACGTCTTGTCCGAATATGTGCCGAACATGGATGTTTGGCAAGCGCGGTCGGGACTTGCCTGAGGCGAGATGCTCAGCTCCGACTGAGGTCGATGTGCGGCCCGTTCAGACTCTATCGAATGAGCGGCGTCAGACGGCGAGCTCGAAATAACCCTCGCGCCGGCGTTAGGCCTCATGTCGATGTCACTCGAAAGATGCCGAAGTTGTATGCGGAAATACTCGGTGCGCAACGGTAGCTCCCTAACCTCGAATCACCGAATCGCGTATGGACCGCTGTGACCGATGCTGCTCACGCGAGATGGAGGTTCAGCGGCCGAATTGCACTGGTTCCCAGTAGGGATAATGTGAACGGCATATGTCGAGAGTCTTGGTAACCGAAGAAATTGCAGAAAGCGGGCTTCAAGAGCTTCGCGACGCCGGCCACGAGGTCGACGTCCAACTTGGCCTCAACGCCGATGACCTCCTGAAGGTGGTCGATGGCGCAGATGCGCTCATCATCCGTTCTGCAACGAAGGTCACCGAAGAGGTGCTGGCTGCAGGCAAGAGTCTGCAGGTAGTAGGCCGCGCCGGTATCGGTCTCGATAACGTCGATGTGAAGGCCGCCACAGCGCAAGGCGTAATGGTCGTCAACGCGCCGCAGTCCAACATCATCTCCGCTGCCGAGCACGCAATCGCCTTGTTGCTCGCTCAAGCGCGCAATGTGCCGCAAGCGAACGAGGCACTCAAGGCGGGCCGTTGGGAGCGTTCGAAGTGGGAAGGCGTCGAGCTTTATGGCAAGACGCTCGGCATTGTCGGTCTCGGCCGCATCGGCGCACTCGTTGCGCAGCGCATCTCGGGTTTCGGCATGAACCTGCTCGCTTACGACCCATACATTTCCCCCGAGCGAGCACGCCAGCTCGGCTGCGAGCTCGTAAGTCTTGACGACATCATTTCGCGCTCCGACTTCATCACTGTTCACCTGCCGAAGACGCCCGAGACCGTTGGTCTCATTGGCAAAGACCTGCTTTCAAATGCAAAACCCGGCCTTCGCATCGTCAACGCCGCACGTGGTGGCATCGTCGATGAAGAGGCGCTTGCAGAGGCGATTCGCAACGGCTCCGTGCAAGGCGCAGGCGTTGACGTGTTCTCGACAGAGCCCTGCACCGACTCGCCCTTGTTCGAGCTTCCGTCGGTAGTCGTAACTCCGCATCTCGGCGCCAGCACGGCAGAGGCACAAGACAAGGCGGGCATCACGATTGCAGAGCAGGTTCAGCTTGCACTCGCAGGTGACTTCGTTCCATTTGCGGTCAACGTCAATGCTGCAGAGGCATCCGAGTCGGTCAAGCCATTCCTCGGTCTTGCTGAAATGCTCGGTCAAATGTTCAGCGCGCTTACACACGGTTCAACCGAGCGTCTCGAGGTTGCGTACCGCGGTGCGCTAGCAGAACAAGACACGCGCATCTTGTCGCTTGCTGTTCTCAAGGGTTTCTTCAGCGCAACCATCGATGAACCGGTTTCATACGTCAATGCTCCTCAGCTCGCCGAAGAGCGCGGCATCGAAGTGCGAGAGACAAAGGGAACTGTTACACGCAAATTCGTTTCGCTCATCGTTGTACGAAACAGCGATCACGCAGTCGGTGGCACGCTCGCAGGTCGCGACCAAGAGCCGAAGATCGTCATGATCGACGGCTTCGACGCAGAGGTGCCCCCGGCGTCGCACATGTTGCTTGTCCGCAACAACGACACACCGGGCATCGTTGCATCAGTCAGTGGCATTCTCGCCGACGCGTCGATCAACATCGCTGACATGGCGCTGTGCCGTTCTGCGGATCGCACCAATGCATTGATGATCATCACTACCGATCAAAAAGTCGCTGAAGACGTTCTGCGAAACATCTCCGATGCATCGGGCATCGTCGACGTCGCAACGCTGTCCAATTAGCGTGTGCCACTGAAGCCGTCAGCTTCGGCGTCGGCTTCCGTGGCGTAGCAGGAGTCGGGGACCACCTTCGAATAGCCCGGATCGTCGGGTCGGTGATAGTGGCCGGTTGAGAATCGTGCCTTTATCGGGTGCCCTTCGGGACACCTCCCATCGACCGGATGTATCCACAGCGGCGTGTTGTCGGCAGCGGCGGCGTCGGTGACTTCTGGGGTCAGCTCGGAATAGGTCACGTGTGGCTCGGCAGACCGCGGTTCGGAAGCGCGCGGCTCGGCAGACCATGGTTCGAACGCGCTCCGTTGCCTACCGCGGAGCCATGCAGCGATCGCTCCGGCTACCGTCCCCACCAGCAAGGCTTTCGAGATGAGGCGCTTTGGAAGAGGTGCCATGGCTCACAGCATGCCAAACGGGCGTGTTCACATGCCGGACGTTCCTTTCTCAACGCCCGCCAGTCGACCTTTGTCCCCTCAATCGGACTATGTCCGGCTGAGGGGACAAAGGTCGTATTCGCATGGGCGGGATTGCCGGGATAGGATCGCTGCCGATGACTTGTTTCACCTCCGGTCGACTTCTTCTTACGTAGCGGCAGGTTCCTTCGCGTTCTTGCTGCAAGCCTCCCGCCAGGGGGGCTTTTTTGTTGCCCCGATTTTCCCCGTCCCTGAAGAAAGAAGGATCTGATGTCAGCGCAGATGCCGTGCCACCTCTACCGAGCATTCCCACCGGTCGAGCTGCTCGACCGCACTTGGCCGGACAAGGTTCTCGACACAGCGCCAACTTGGTGCGCGGTCGACCTTCGCGACGGCAATCAGGCGCTCATCAACCCAATGGATCCAGATCGCAAGCGCCAAATGTGGAACTTGCTCCTCGAAATCGGCTTCAAGGAGATTGAAGTCGGTTTCCCATCCGCTAGCCAACCGGATTTCGATTTCATCCGCCAGCTGATCGAAGACGATCTGATTCCTGACGACGTCACGATTCAAGTGCTCACGCAGGCGCGCGAAGATCTCATCGAGAGAACGTTCGAGAGTCTCATCGGTGCGCCTCGCGCAATTGTGCATCTCTACAACTCGACATCAACGTTGCAACGCCGCGTGGTGTTCGGTATGGACCGCGATGGCGTACGCGACCTCGCGGCCGACGGTGCGCGAGCGTGTCGCAAGTTCGCCGACGGAATTGCCGCCACCGATATTCGTTTTGAGTATTCGCCGGAGAGCTTCACCGGAACAGAGCTCGACTACGCGGTCGAAGTTTGTGAAGCTGTTATGGACGTCTGGGAAACCTCGCGTGACCGCAAGACGATCATCAACCTGCCGGCGACGGTCGAGATGGCGACGCCGAATGTCTATGCAGATCAAATCGAATGGGTGTGTCGCAATTTCAGTGACCGCGAGCGGGTGATTGTAAGCCTGCACCCGCACAACGATCGAGGTACCGCCGTCGCCGCAGCGGAACTCGCACAGATGGCCGGTGCAGAACGTGTCGAAGGAACGCTGTTTGGTAATGGCGAGCGCACGGGCAACGTTGACCTGGTAACTCTCGCGCTCAACTTGTTCAGTCAAGGTGTCGACCCGGGCCTCGACTTCTCCGACATCGACCGTGCACGTCGAATTACTGAGCACTGCAATGAACTGCCTGTGCACCCACGCCATCCGTATGCGGGAGACCTCGTCTACACGGCGTTTTCCGGTTCGCATCAGGACGCG
>JBBSGY010000063.1:0-9049 GCA_038253645.1 Acidimicrobiales bacterium | reverse complement strand
AAGACAAGCGTCACAGACCAACCGCGATTGCAACGCCGAACGCGCGTAAATACCGAAACGTGGTCTTGGTATTTCATGCGAATAAGTGGCCTGATATTGCTGTTTTTGGCGTTGGCGCACTTTTTTGTGACACATATTCTTCACGACGTCACATCAACCAATGCAACGTTTGTGGCCGCACGTTGGCAAAACCCATTGTGGCGAACGTACGACTGGGCGCTGCTCGCGCTGGGCCTCATGCACGGTGTCAACGGACTGCGCTTCATCATGGATGATTACATTCGCACTCCGTGGAAGCGCGCCGCGACGAAGGCGATTGTGTATGGACTTACTTCGGCACTCTTCCTCTACGGAACGATAACAATCGTCACGTACTAGCGGTCAGAGCACTAGAGACTCGATCGCGTGATGTCGAGCCAAACCGTTTTGCCTGGAATCTCATTGTCGATTCCCCAGTGTGCCGAGAGTGCTTCGACCAACAAGATGCCGCGTCCGCCCGTCTCATCCGGTTCGGGATCACGGAGTTTGGGTGCCCCTGAATGGTCGTCATGAACTCGAACCTGGATCGAGTCGCCGTAATTCATGAGCGTGACTCGAGTTGCGCTCCTTGCGTGGAGAACGGCGTTAGTCACCAGCTCGCTGACCGCCAAAGTGGCCGGGCCCTCTAGATCCTCCCGGCCCCACAGCGTGAGGGTCTCACGAACGAATTCGCGAGCGAGCTTGGCGGCTCGCGTATCTACCGTCAGCTCCAAGATTCGTGAGTCCGAACAAGTCTCTGTGGTCATGGATGCTCTCTTTGGGCCTTTCGTGGGAGTCGTACCCATCAATTGCCTGGGGAAAACGTCGGTCCGAAGCAGGTCCTGGTCAGGCTCGGAGAAGAAATGACGCAGAGTCACGCGCAGATCGGCAACACTGTCGTGCGTGAAGAACCGAATTCTGCTTGTGGATGACGATGAGCGCATCCGAATCGCGCTCCGTTTGGCCCTTGAGGACGAGGGCTACGTCATCGACGACGCCGGCAGCGGCGAAGACGCCTTGGCAGTTTTCAATCAGCACCCGGCCGATGTGGTGCTGCTTGACGTGATGCTTCCGGGCATGACCGGCTTCGATACCTGCCGTGCGCTGCGCCGCACCAGTGACGTCCCCGTCATCATGGTCACCGCCCGTACAGACCCCGGAGATGTCGTTACCGGTCTTGAAGGCGCCGGTGCCGACGATTACATGACAAAACCGGTCAACGCGAAAGAACTCGTAGCTCGCATTCGTGCACTTCTGCGTCGAGCGCGCACGCCGGGTTCTGCTTCGGCAGCGCTGACGTTTGGTGACCTTGAAGTAATTCCCGACGAAGGTATCGTGCGCAAGAGCGGCGAAGAGCTGCACCTCACTCGTACTGAGTTTCGGTTGTTGTGTGAGCTCGCCGGCAGTCCCGGCCGCGTTTTCTCTCGTGAGTCGCTTCTCGAGCGCGTTTGGGGTTACGGATACTTTGGTGACGGTCGCCTCGTCGACGTTCACGTTCGCCGTTTGCGAACCAAGGTCGAAGGCGACGCCGCAAACCCAATTCACATTCTCACTGTGCGAGGTCTCGGGTACAAGCTGGCGCCATGACCCGCGTGCGGGCCTGGCTACGCCGATTGAAAAGCGCGGTTCCAGGTCGACGGCCTCTCGGCCTTCGTGCTCGCGTGCTGGCTGCGTTCGCGCTCGGAACGGCATTGCTTAGTGCATTACTTGCTGTCTCAACTTATGTGGCCGTGCGTCACACGCTCATCGACCAGCGAGAGCAACTCGCCGAACGTCAGGCATATCTCAACGCGAGTCGCGTAAGCATCGGCTTTCGCGCTCGCAACCCGAACATACCTGCAATTCTGGATCAACTCGAGAACACCAGTGGATCAAGGTCGATCATCTCGTATCAAGGCGGTTGGTACACAAGCGCTAATTCGACCGATGGCCTTCCGCAACGGTTGCGCGACACGGTTTCCAACGGAACGCCGGCGCGCATGCGATTCGTCGCGAGCAATCAAACGCAACTCGCTGTCGGAGTTCCAATTCCATCGGTCGGTGCCTTGTACTTCGAAGTCAACTCGCTCGACGAACTGAGCCGTACTCTCAACACATTGCAACTCACATTGATCATTGCGTCGGTTGCAACGACGCTCGGCGGGGTTGCCCTTGGTCGCTGGGCAAGCACTCGAGTTTTGCAACCGGTGATCGAAGCAGCATTCGCCGCCCAGGCGATCGCCGGAGGTGATATGAGCACTCGCCTTACTCCTGACGGCGACGCAGACCTCGATCGTCTGACCCGTTCATTCAACCGGATGGTCGACGCCCTGCAAGCTCGTATGGAGCGCGACGCACGTTTCGCGTCGGACGTAAGTCATGAATTGCGCTCACCCTTGATGACACTGTCCTCCGGCTTGAGCGTCTTGCAGAGCCGTCGCCACGAGCTACCGCCACGGTCGCAGACGGCCCTCGACTTGCTTGCTGATGAAGTAAACCGATTTCAACGAATGGTCCAAGACCTTCTTGAAATTTCGCGCGCTGATGCCGGACATAATGACTTTTCCCTTGAAGAGGTACTCGCGCCCGAATTCATTTCACATGTCATCGCTCGGTATGAAAACGAGATTCCGATCGATGTTGCGGAGGGCGCTGAGGAGACCGTGCTCTCAGTCGACAAACGTCGGTTCGATCGCGTTGTCGGTAACCTCATCGAGAATGCCGACCGATATGCCGGAGGCGTAGTCAGAATCGGAATCGACAATGAGGGTGAAAACGTTCGCATCGAGGTTGACGATGCCGGGCCTGGTGTTCCGGAGTCCGAGCGCGACCGCATTTTCGAGCGGTTTGCTCGCGGAACTTCGGCACGCGCCCGAGCAAGTGGCGAGGGCACAGGCCTCGGACTGTCGCTTGTCGACGAGCACGTGCGCCTGCATGGTGGAACGGTTTGGGTCGAGGACCGTCCGGGTGGTGGCGCACGGTTCGTTGTTCTTATGCCAAGGGTGGAAATATGAAGCGCGTTGCGATTGCGACTGCCGGCGTCGTGTTTGCGGTCACTATCGCCGCCTGTGGTGTGCCGACCGACGACCGGCCGCGGGCAATTCCATCCGATCGCGTGCCGTTTGACTTGCTTGCGCCGTCCACCACAGCGCCGGCGACTACTGCTCAGCAACAGAACGTTTCGATAGATGTCTATATGGTCAAGGGCGACAGACTCAGCGCGGTCAAGCGCATCGTCGCTGCGCCACCGACCATCGGCGCAGCACTTGCTGCGCTACTGCAGGGCCCGAAGATCGACACCGAGCAGGGAATCACGAGCGCGGTATCCGGTGCGGGCGTGCTTGGTGCGCAAGTGAACGGTTCGATGGCTGTCGTAAGCGTGAGCAATGAGTTTGCTGCTCGTCAGAAAGCAGACCAGATACTCGGGCTTGCGCAAATCGTCTATACCGCAACCGGTATATCGGGTGTGCAGTCGGTTCAAGTTGCGGTCAACGGGACGTCGGTGGAAGTTCCTCGGGCGGACGGGATTCTCACTCGCGATCCGGTGCGCCGCATTGATTACATCAGCCTCGCGCCAGGCTGACGCATAATCGCACAGCCGGTTCGGTTGCTTTCGCCACCGACAAACAGCGAAAACGTGCGAATGCAGCGCGCCGGCCGAATGCACATCGCCGGGCTGTTCGTTAGGGTCTGTTGGATGCTCAGGAAAGGCCCGGTAATCGGCGGCAAACGCGAAGTGAGTTTCGAACTACCTGGAGAGGTCACAGGTGGCGGGGTTTCCGTCGCGGGCGAATTCAACGATTGGTCACCGACTTCGTTGCCTATGTCGCTCAATCAGGCCGGCAACTTCGAAGCCACCCTTTTGGTCGAAGCCGGCCGGCGCTACCGATATCGATACTTCATTGATGGCGCACGCTGGGAAAACGACTGGCTCGCAGATGATTATGTGCCGAATGAATTCGGCGGAGAAGATTCTGCCGTTGACGCATGAGCCTTCGGCACTAACCTCCGCGAAGATGCCACGTCACACCAAAATCGTAGCGACCATCGGACCAGCGTCGTCCTCGCCGGAAGCTCTCGCAGCAATGATCGATGCGGGAATGAATGTCGCCCGGATTGGTCTTGCGCATGGCAATGCCGAACAACACCTTGAAGTAGTCGAGCGCGTTCGGCGCGCCGGCGAAAATGCCGGTCGTCCGATCGGCGTTCTTATCGATCTTCCCGGCCCAAAAATTCGCACGACCGATTTGGGTGAAGGAATCGAGTTCATCGACAACTCGATAATTGAATTACAAACCGGAACCGCACCAAGCTCGGCGCAGCAGATTTATACCGACTACCCGACTTGCTCTGATGACTTGCGAGTTGGCGACACCGTGACACTCGGTGACGGCGGCGTCGATATGAAAGTCGTTGCTGTCGAAGGCAATCTTGTGTCGGTTAGGGTGCTCAACTGTGGCCGCCTTAAAGGGCGGCCGGGTCTGCATCTTCCGGCTGATCGTGTATCGCTTCCGGTTCCGACTGACGAGGATCGGGAGCTCATCGAAACAGTTGCGAAGCCCGCAAACGCCGACTTTGTCGCAGTGTCTTTCGTGAGAACTGCGGAAGAGATCAAAGAAGTTCGCCGCTTACTCGGTGATTTGGGTTCGCGCGTTGTTGCAAAGATTGAAACGCCGGCGGCGCTCGACAATTTGGAAGATATTGTTATTGCCAGCGACGCGGTGATGGTCGCGCGCGGTGACCTTGGCACCGAATGTCCATTTGAAGACGTGCCTGTTTATCAAAAGCGAATCATTCGCATTTGTCTCGCCAACTCAACTCCGGTTATTACGGCAACACAGATGCTCGAAAGTATGATTACCGCGGCGACGCCGACACGCGCTGAAGCGTCTGATGTCGCCAATGCAGTCTGTGACGGAACCGACGCGATCATGTTGTCCGCAGAGACGGCGATCGGCCACGACCCGGTACGTGCTGTGGACACAATGGCGCGCATTGCCGAGCGTGCCGAGATTGTTGCCGAATTCGACCGATTCGCGACTGTGATTGGTCCGCAGCGACGACTCAGTGAAATCACCGCCGCAGTCACGCACGGCGCATGGCAAGCCGCCAGAGACGCGCAGGTCGTGGCGATCCTTTGCTGCACTCGGTCTGGCTCGACGGCGCATGCGATGGCTGCGCTGCGGCCGGATACCAAGCTCGTTGCGCTCAGTACGAGCGCGCAAACGGTTCGTCAGGAAACGCTCACGTGGGGTGTAGTGCCGATGGGGCTTCCGGAACACACAGACATCGAGGCAATGTCTGCAACAGCGATCGACGCCGCTCGTAATGCAGGCATCGTCCAAGACGGCGATCTCGTTGCCGTCATCTCCGGCTCAAAAGACAGCACGGGCTCAACAGACAACCTGCGCCTCGTCCGAGTCTGAGTTATTCCGCATTGCAAAACCACTTAGCTGGTCTCACTTTTCGTGACTTCAACGAGATAGGTGATTTGATCGACTTCCGAAATCAACCCTTGCGCAGACGCAATGACTGAGGCAACCGCATGAATTGATACCTGGAGTGCGTGCGAATCAGCTTTGCTGCGGTCAAGCGCATGTCGAGTGCTTGCGTCTACTTCTATGTAATCCACCGGCGCGGGAAAGGCACTGGCGAAGTATGTCTGTATCGTCGGTGGCTCTTGGACCGCCGGGGGCAAAGGTTCTATAAGGCCAACCCTTTCACCGAAGATGCCTCCTGACATCGACCAACCGGGCGTTGCCTTGTTCGAGCCCAAAACCGCTACAAGTACCGTTTTGATATTCGGGAATGCAGCGTTCACAATCTCCTCTGCGCGCAGAATATTTACCCCCCACTGAACCACCTCATCTGCTATCAGTAATTCTCGAATTGGATCAAGTGTGCAAAGGCGTTCACGAATTTGGTTCGCTACATCACTTTCAGGCAGGGGCACAGGTGTGTCCTTGCCGACATTCAAAGATTCGAACGGTGGAAATCGCTTTTCTACACCCAATTGACGTCCAAGTTCGGCGAGGAGGCTTCGTATCGGGCGAGTCGATCGATCGATAAACACAACACCGCCGAAATCACGCGAATTGATAAGGTTCAGCATGCCAGCGGCACACGTCGCAAGATGCAGCATGTGCTGCTCCTGCAAATCGCGCGGCCGGCTCCAAGGCGCCCCCATGGAACTAGGTGGCTGGGCTGGCTCTACTAATGGTTGGTAAATGGGCCAATTCTGACGCAAAGCATTCAATAGCTCCACGTGGTCGACCGTGATCGGTTGTATTGGAAATGTGTCGGGGAAGATGATCGGCAGATCACCCGGAGGACATCGTCGCAGCGGAAAGCGATGAAGTTGATCCCAAGAACTAAAGCGCCGCCCTGAACTCATCCATCCCTGCTCGTATCAGACTGTGCTCGTGAAAAACCGAGGATTCGCATAAGCAACGTCTCAATCCGCGATGTTTCTGGTCCTCCAAGGTCGTTCAGTGTCCGGCCGGTCATTTAGGTTTTTGCTCCGAAGATCAGAAGCCGTAGGCCCAGGCAAATCATCACAACGCCACCGGCACCTCGAATGACACTCAGCCGTCGCGAGGACTTGAAAAATGTTGTTCGCGCAGCGCCTGCGAGCAGCGCCCAACTTCCGTCGGAAATGAGCGCGATCCCCACAAAGACAAGTCCGAGAAACAGGAGCTGGAAAGAAATGTGGCCGTTAGATGGATCCACGAACTGCGGGAGTATGGCAGCAAAGAAAATTATGTCTTTTGGGTTGGTAACACCTACGAAGAAACCTTCACGCAAAACATGGGGTTTCGCGCAGGCGACAAGCGCTGAATCCACCGCATCCGTTGTGTTATGGCAGCGACGCAAGGTTCGCAATCCTAGGTACAGAAGATAAAAGCACCGAGAATTCTTATTACATTCAAGGCACCGTCGATCGATCGAGGATGGCACCGAAGCCGACGGCCACCACTATAACGTGTATGTAAACGCCCGCTGCATTACCAACGACAGTCGTCAGGCCAGTTCGCCACCCCAACGTTATAGACCGACTGACCACGAATAGAACACTTGGACCCGGAATGACGATAAGCACAAACGCGGCGGCTATAAAGGCCAGAAGATGTTCACTGTGCATCAACAAACGAGGGTATCAGCGTCGCCAAATCAAATGTCTGCAACAGCGATCGACGCCGCTCGTAATGCAGGCATCGTCCAAGACGGCGATCTCGTTGCTGTCATCTCCGGCTCAAAAGACAGCACGGGCTCAACAGACAATCTGCGCCTCGTCCGAGTCTGAGTCACTCGGTCGCAGCCAGCGACGGCGCAAGTTCGGCGTACAACGAAAAGTATTCTGCGTCCATGCGATGCACGTCGAAATACTTTTCAGCCATGTCCCTGCCAAGACGTCCGTAATAGTCACGAAGCTCAGGCGAGCGGCTGAACTCGATTGACTTTGCCGTAATCGATTCCACGTCACAAGGAACGACCAGCGTCGCTCCTGCGCTGTCTCCATACACGAGATCGGCAAGTTCCCTAAGGCCTCCGGCATCAGAGGCGATGAGCGGCCGGCCAGAAGCCACAGCCTGAATGGCAGAAAACGGGAGCCCGCCCTCGGGAAGCCGGGTCGGAAGCAGCACCACATCGCAGGCGCGAAGCATGCCGTCGACTTCTTCAAACGGTGCATCGATGAGTAACACACGGTCACTCAGGGCACGGTTTTCAACGAGCGCCCGCAATCGAGCAAGCTCCTCTACGGCTGCGGGGAAAGGCTCTTCGGTATCGACAGTTATTGCCAGAGATACGTCGGCGCCGGCCCTGATGGCTGCATCAATAGCGACGATCGCGTCCTCTGCGCCCTTCACCGGGTCAAGCGCTCGGGCAAGAAGCAGGAACGTGACGCCCGGTAAAACAGCGATTCTCGAATCACGGTCGCCTTCGGGCGTGAAACGGTCGAGGTCTGTGCCTGATCGAATAACCCTTGCCCTGCCGTTGAAGTCGATGCCTCGAGCCGCCATGTGGTCGTATAACCATTGGCTCGGGAAGACGTATCGATCTGCTTCGGGAAACCACGTTGTATGACCGGGGTGGGAAGCGTATGTGCTTATGACGTTGTGCACCAGCGGATCCGACATCGATGGTTCACTGCGGACAACCACTAATGCCATGTTTGCGCGCTGCAGCAAGGATTCCGCTCGGGATGGCACGATCCTCCCAGTCATGGAGATTGTGCATATGTACAAGGTCGACTCCACCATCGTTCTTCAACCGTTCGAACTCCGTATCGAAATAACGTTCGATCTTTTTCGTCGCGTCTACGGAGTCTGTTTGCTGCCTTGCCCACCTCCAATCCGCTGCCGTTGTTTCAGCGACGATGAGCTCCGAGCCTCTGGAGTACTGACGTTTCGTGCGCAACGGGCTGTCATTTCCTTCAACGTCATCACGTGAACGCATGTATCCAAGAGTGCGAAAACCCCGACGCGCAGCCTCACCAATCAGGCTTCTCAATCGCGTTTCGGCTCCCCCGTCTTTGCGTGGCATACCGTCGATGACCAATGGAAGGCTGTCGTGTATCTGAACAATCGTTGGCTTGCGAGCAACTGTCATGCCGTCGACACTACGACGACAATTCTAAGGCATGAAACAGCGTGGCTAACCGAGAACGGCTCGCCACGCTGTTGGTTGCTACTGCGAAATTATGATCTGTCCGCCCGCCCAACTTACGGAAACGCTGTAACACGGCCCCATTTGTTTCATCGGCGGAAGTTCGGTGACGGGTAACTGAATTCTCGACTCAACGATCGCTGCATCAATCAGCCGCCTTGCTTCAGCGCGGTTTGCGCAACTATTCGGTGGGATTGCTGCATAAATGTCGATCTCCTGCGAACGCCGATGATTGATGTCGGCAAGCAGTGAGTTTGTTTGAGTTGGCGTGCGTCCGGATTGTGCACAGTCGGCACCGCTCAAGAGTACGACCGGCCTGCGGAAGTCGCCCGCCTTCTCTTCGCACAACGTCGGCTTTGCTGCACCACCTTTGACAATGTCGTTT
>JBBSGY010000062.1:0-9071 GCA_038253645.1 Acidimicrobiales bacterium | reverse complement strand
CTCCGTTGTCGTGACACCTACGTTAAGAGGATCTCGCCGTTTCCCATCGTCGAAACCGAATTAGATCAGCCGGCTGGTGCAGTGGCGCAGAAACTCCTGGCGTTCCTCGATGGTCGCCGGTCCGCTCAGGATCGCGTCAAGAAGATCGTTCGCGTTCTGATCCTGTGAAGGCGTGGCGAAATCGACTGCGAGCCGAACGTTCTGCTCCGCCCACCATATGAGGCCGCCCAGCCAGAGCCAGAGCGATTCGCCATCGTCTATCTCGATCGTTCCTCCTCCGTCGAGATAGCCTCGCAAAAAGGCGTCGACTCTCTCGGCGTCATACCCGCCGCCTTCTCGTTGCGCCCAGAGCATCGGATATGTACTTCGCTCGAAGCGCGGCGACTGCGGGCCTGCGGCGTCCCAGTCCACGATGGTGAGGCTTTTGTCACCGAAGAGCACATTGTGCGCGTTCAAATCATTGTGGCTGCCGACGACGGGATTGCTTGCCAGCTCACTACGTCGCCGTTCGGCCACTTGCCCGATCCTCACCAGTTGGTCGACATGTTCAATGGTTGTCGACGCCCACGCAGCGCCGGTATCGCGTGCGGATGCAGCAAGGTCGAGCCAGTGCTCTTTCGAGAACGACAGCGGAGCTCCCATCCCTTCTGTGACGGGAATCTGAAGCGCATGAAGATGAGCGACCACGGCTCCCATCCGGCGAGCATCGGCCGAAGCGACCTTTTCGTTGCTCTTTGCAGTTCCATCGGTCCACTCGTGACACCTGACCGGCGATCCCGACACCGACTCGTAGCAGCGTCCATGCCGAGATGCGATCGGGCGAGGAGCGGGAACGCCGCCTTCGTACGCAGCCATCTCAATGGCAAAGGCGCCGTCGACATTCAACGGCAGATCGCGCCGTATTTGTTTGACGGCCCACACGCCCATGGCCGTCGTCACGCGCCACATTGCATTGTGGTCGCCCCACCCCGACGCGACGCGTTCGGCTCGCGCAGTCACGTCACCAAGCCCGAACAACTCGGTTATCAACTCGATGTCCAGAACGTCCGTACTCACGCTTGAAACCATACGCTCACCCGAATTGACTACCTTCTGCAATATTCGCTGCGGTCTTCATTTTGCAAATTACACGAGCATGCCGTGATTGACTGATACCCATGACATCCCGTAAATGGCTCATTGTCGGCGCCGGCGGCATCGGTGGATACTTCGGCGGCCTGCTCGCTCACGGCGGTCACGACGTGACGTTCCTCGCCCGGGGTGAGCACCTTCGCGCCATGCAAAACACCGGCCTGCGTCTCGAAACCGTCCAGGGCGGCTACGACATCGGACAACCCAAAGCCGTCGAGTCGGTAGAAGGCCACGAACCGTTCGACGTCGTGTTGGTTTGTGTCAAGACCTACGACAACATCACCGCAGCGAAGGCGTTCAGCGGAGCGGTCGACGAACACAGCACTGTCATCTCCCTCCAGAACGGCATCGATAACGATGCGGAGCTACGCCGGTTACTTCCTGGAGTGGCTGCCTATCCGGGTTTGGCGATCATCATCTCCGCGCGCATCGCGCCCGGAGTGATACGACAGTCCGGCGGTTTGTGCATCACGATCTTCGGCGATCAAACCAATCCAACCAATTCGGTACTTCGGGATATCGCATCCGATATGCATGCCGTTGGTATTGATGCGAGATCATCGCAGCACATCGAGCGCGATCAGTGGGACAAGTTTCTTTTCGTCGTCGCGTTCAGTGGCATGACCGCGCTTTGCCGTTCACCTATCGGGAGCATTCTCAACGACAGCCGAACGTTGAATCTCTACCGCCGTTGCATCGAAGAAGCCGTCTTGGTGGCGCAAGCCGATGGCGTGGATGTCGATCCGAAGGCGTATGAAACCACCATGAGCCGAACCGAGGCTTTTCGAAGTGGGCAAGAAAACGCGACGTCATCTCTGTTGCGCGATGTGTCGGCCGGTCACCGGACGGAGATCGAATCACTCAACGGTGCAATTGTGCGTCGTGCAGAACGACACGGGATAGATGTGCCCGTCAACTCGGCGATCTACTCGGCGATCAAGCTCGCCGGCAGCTAAGTTGTGGACGAAAGCAGGTTGTCGGCGCTGCCACTTCTACACCAATCGTGTCAGCATGTGGCATGCCTTCAGTGATCCGCCAACGAGCTGACGAGCGTTTCGCCAAAATGCGGCAGTCAGCGTTGGACCGCATCGAGATGCCAGGTCCGGTTCCATCAGGTCAATGCGTCTCGACGATTGCGAGAATAATTCGCAACGACGTAACCGCCGTCCCAATCATTCAAACGGTTCAGAGTCATGCTGCTTCGCTGTTACCGATGGGGCTGTACCCAAGCGAATCGCTTCACATCTCGCTCGTCGGTTGCACTCCGAGATTCGGACGTCCCGGTTGAGCCCGCACGCGTACGAGCCATCGGTGAAGTTGTTCGAACCACGCTGACGGGTCATCAGGCAACGACCGTTGAGTTAGGGCGCGTCAATATTGCGGGAGCACAAATCTTCATTGAGGTATTTACGGATTCTCTCGAATGGTCGACGACTCGACACGAGCTGATCGACGGCCTCCGCGCCGTCGACGAGAATCCGATTACGTCGAATACGACGGAGCCGATGCATCTGAACATCGGTCGCATGACCGTCCCACCAAAACCGGGCAAGTTACGTGAGTTGTTGTCCGATACCTCGTTGGCTACCGGCAAACCTATTGAGCTTCATGTGATTGAGCTCGTAATAACAGACTTTCTCGTGACGCCGGGAGTCGCACAATTTCTGGGCGACTACGAGTTGAGCCGGCCATGCGGTTGAAGATTTGGTCCCAAGTGCCATATATGCACCGGAACTCATGAAATTCCACTCGTGGCGTGAGACACCCCGAAAATGGATTCGAGGTTGAACGTTGATCGCTGCATTCTTTGATCTCGACAAGACGCTCCTCTCGGGAACGTCGTCAGTTGCCTTCGCCGATGCTCTCAGGCGTGGTGGAGTGATGACTCGGCGTCAGATCGCAAAGCTTGCATTGATGCATCTCAAGTTCATGCGACGTTCCGGCCCGGAAGAGTCAATGCAGTTGGCGCGTCTCGGCTTGGAGGTGGCTCGTGGTTGGGAGCAGCAGCGGGTGCAAGAGTTGGTGGAGGAAAACCTCAATCGCGTCATTGATCCTTTGATCTATCCAAGTGCGCAAAAGCTGCTCGAGGAACACAGCGCTCGTACACATCTCACGGTCGTCGTGTCTTCGAGCCCTGCGGATATCGTTCTTCCGGTTGCGCGCCATCTCGGCGCTGATTGGGTGATAGCCAGCAGGCCTGAAGTCGACTCCGCGGGTAGGTATACCGGAACCTTGTCATTCTTCTCCTACGGTGCGAACAAGGCGCGGGCGATGCAGGAGTTCGCTGCGTCACTAGGTGTGGAACTGAAGAAATCTTGGGCATACTCAGATTCGATCACCGATCTTCCGATGCTCGAAGTCGTCGGAAATGCGGTTGCCGTGAATCCGGATGACGAACTGCAAGCGATAGCATCGAGCAACAACTGGGCGGTCGAAATATTCTCGAACCCCGGGGTTGTCCGACCGGCACATTCACCGTCACCAACGGCGTATTTTCCCGTCACGCCGGATGCTGACAACATTGCAGGGTGATGCAAAACCAAGAACCACGCGCACACGTTCGCGGCAATCGACTTTTGTGGGATGAGCTTCCCGATTCTCTGAAACGGGAGATCGAGTCACGCTGTGGATCTCCAATCAAGTCGGCATCCAATCAGCCCGGTGGTTACACACCAAGCCTTGCAACGCGCGTGCGATTGCACGACGGCAGCCGCGCGTTCATCAAAGCCATCAGCGCGCAACAGAACGCCGATGGTCCGGCGCACATGCGTTCAGAAGCACGAATTGCCGCAGCATTACCCGTCTCGACGCCCGCTCCGCGCATGCGTTGGAGCTACGACGACGGCACTTGGGTTGCGATCGGATTCGACGATATCGACGGCCGTCAGCCACAACAACCGTGGGACAACGACGAGCTCCAACGCGTGCTCGAGGCGATCGGTGACCTCGCAGAAATAATGACGCCGGCGCCTGTCCACGCACCTGCGGTTGCCGCAGCAGATGGCACGAACACATGGCTGAACATGCAGTCAACGACGCCTCACGAGAAACTCATCGAGATAGATCCGTGGATACCGGCCAAACTCGACCTGCTCGCGGAAATTGAATCTCGATGGGAACGCGCGTCAAAGGGCACCACGCTCCTACATTGCGACCTCCGCGCCGACAACATCTTGCTCACGACAGATGATGTGTTGTTCGTAGACTGGCCGCACGCAAAGATCGGCGCGGCGTGGATCGACTTATTGCTGATGTTGCCAAGCGCCGGCATGCAAGGAATCGACCCGCAATCGATTGTCGACACGCATTCGGTCTTTCGCGGAGTTGATCCCGCCGACGTCGATGCCGCCGCTGGAGCGCTCGCCGGATACTTCGTGAGCGAATGTCTTCGTCCACCGCCCCCGGGGTTGCCCACGGTCCGCGCCTTTCAACTCGCCCAGGGCCGCGAGACGTTGCGGTGGCTTCGAGACCGAATCACTTAGTCCGCGATTTGGCAGCTTACGCAGCGCGGACGCCGACACAGTCATCGAAATCCGACAAATCGTTCACTGGGCTAGGAGACTTCAATACGACGCGATAGTGATCGCTCAACGAAGTCGATCAAACCATTTGGTCTACGTGTTCTCCGGGTGATTGACTATTAACGAATGACGCTTCCATTATCGATTTGGCGACCAAGCCAAAACAGACCTGAGTTCTCGATGAGAAGTTCGCTTCGCGCGATTCAGACTCGGGGCGTCGTGCGTGTTGCGGTACTGGATGATCTTCCGGGTTTTGCTTTCAAAGACCCGAGCACTGGTCTGCGTAGTGGTCTCGACATCGAGATTTCGAAGTTCATGGCGCAAGGGATCTTTGGCGGCACCCTCGAAGAGGCGACAGAACACATCGAGTTCATAGACATCAAGGCAAATCAGCGTGAGTTTGCTTGCTCACAAGGCCTGGCGGATTTCGTCGTTTCCGCGTTCACGGTCACCGATGAGAGGCGCCGCACAAATGATTTTACGCAGCCCTACCACGGCACGTCACTCGCGATGATCTGCCATTCCGACCAGGCCGAACCCAACATTTCGGACGCGACCGTGGCCGTCGTCGAGTCGTCAACCTGTCATGCCTATGTCCGCCAGCAAGAGATCGGACAAAAAGTCTTGACCTTTGAGAACACCTCAGATGTTCCCGCTGCGGTGGCATCAGGAAACGCTCAGGTCGGCGTAATCATGTCGGCACTGGTCGACGGTTTCGCGCAGATCGGACAATTGCCCATCAGGCGTATGAAACAGCATCCGATTGTCTTCGATCCCTGGGCAGTTGCCGTACGAAAAGGCAACGATGAGTTACGGGAGTTTCTTGATCAACGTCTAAATACACTTCTTACCCCTTTCGACGCGCCCATATCCGCGTGAGCTGCTGCGCACTACCGGGACGTGCTTGGATGTCTGAGAATAGGGAGGCATAAATGTTTGTGATCTCTCCGGCAAAGGAGCCACACTCCGAACACAACGTCGCAATCCCGGACTTTGCACTTGGAAGTTTTCTTCGCGCGATTCAAGACCAAGGCTTCATTCGTGTTGCCGTCTTGGACGACCTCCCTGGCTTTGCATTCAAAAACCCGGATACCGGTGCCCGTAGTGGTCTCGATATCGGTGTTGCGAGAGTGCTGACTCAAGGCATCTTCGGCGGCCCGTTGACGGTAGCCAACGAACACATTGAGTTTATCGATATTGCAGCGCCACAGCGTGAGCTGATTTGCCGCGAAGACGGAGCCGACTTCGTAATCTCTGCCTTTGGCATAAGTGAAGCGCGCCGAAAGAACGTTGACTTCACCGATTCGTATCACGGAACGCCCCTCTCATTCATGGGCAGATCCAATGAGCCGGAGCCCGACCTTTCAAAGGCAACATTTGCTGTTGTCGAAGCGTCGAATTGCCACGCTTATGTGAAGCGTTACAGCCTCGGAGCTAAGACATTTACGTTTCCCAACACTTCCCAACTACCCGCATCGGTGGCGTCGGGTGAATCCGATGTTGCGGTAATCATGGGAACCGTGCTCGATGAGTTCGTCAAGGCCGGTACCTTTCCGATTCAGCGTCTCCGACAATCGCTCATGTTCGAAACATGGGGAGTAGGCGTGCGCAAGGGCAATGACCAGCTGCGAGATTTCCTGAATCAACAGTTACGCGTGCTGCGCGATGACGGTGTCGTTATTGCTGCTGCTGGTATAAACGCAAGTTCCTGAAGCTGCCCGCAGTTTCGCTGTCAGCCGCCGAAGCTGTTAAAGACCCGCATGACCGCTGGGAAACCGATCAGCAGCAGAAAGCCGATTGCCAGCATCGCGATTGGGAATGCCATCTTTTCGCTTGTCTCTCCTGCTTCGGCTTCAGCTTCGGATATTCGGCGCGAGCGAAGTGACTTTGCACGTGACATCAAGGAATTACGCACGTGAGCACCGTCGATGCCGGCGGCCAATACGCTGCTCGTCAACTCACTGAGTTCCGGAACGCCAAAGTCACGACCAAGTTTCCGCAAGTGCTCCCACGGAGGGCGACGTTCTCGGGCTGCCTCATCGAGCGGACGTCCGAGTTCCTCGAACACCCAACCACGGCCGCGGCTGTTGTGCATTTCGAATCGCGGTCGTCCCGCCAGCACGGCGTGACTAAGGGCACTATGCACTTGTGCACCACCGGCCATGCCTATTGCCACCAATTCAAGCAACGATGACAGGCCCGCACGAAACTCGGTACGGAACTTCTGCACCTCGTTCTTCAACAACAGGTTGGGAAGCAGAAATGCAAGCCCGCCAAAACCCGGCGCGACCGCGACGAGCACGCTCGTCGGAATCGGCAATGGCAGCACCGCCAGAAACGACACGATCAAAAGACCCAACACCGCTCCGATACCCGCAAGCATGAATTTGTCGACCGCGTACTGCTCCAGACTCATGCCGGCCATCCGAAGGTCACGCACCAACAATGAGCCTTTGTCACGCGCATTGGGAATGCAGCGCGCGAACCTCGGACCAAAGCGATCGTCAACAGCACACATGAACGGCATGGTGCGGCTCGACAGCGGCCGAACGCGCGGCGTCTCCATGCCGTCGAAGAGTCGCGTCACCAAGACCGACAGCGTTGGCTTCTGGCGTCGAACTCCTCGCAACGCGAGAAACAAGCCGAGCCCGAACAGCACACCGAATGAAGCAATCGTGATCACGGCGTCGCCTCGAGATTCAAGAAGAACCGCTGAATCTGGATCGGCTTCGACATTCGCTGCAGATACCAGAACGCAAGCGCAAAGATTCCGCCGATTATTCCGAGCACGACCTGGCCAAAAACACTGCCATACGGTGCCATGAAGTCCCGACTGAAAATCATGAGACTCGTTGACATCGCTACCGTCACACCCGCTATGACAGACACTGACGTGCGCACCTTCGCGCGGTTTGCCTGTACTCGACGCGCCATGTTGACCTCTTCGCGCACCGTTGCACCAAGTGTTTCGAGTACGGCGCCCACATTGCTCGCGTGACGAGTTGGATCGTCAGCCATGATCAACGCCATCGCAACAAGATCTGCCGATGGATCGGATAATTCATCCGCAAAGCGGCTGATCGCCAACGGAAGCGGATCACGACTTTCCAATCGATGTGCCAAGTCACGCAGCTCATGCCCAATTGCCTCCGGCGGTGCCTTTGCCGTCGTGACAATGGAGCGGCGAAGCCCCGCGCCGCCGGTAAGCGTGTCGTGCAGATTTTCGATCCAACTGGCGATGGCCTCGCTGCGGGCTATCTGCTGTTCAGCGCGGCGCCGGCCACCAAAGATCACCTGCGCTTTGAACACGAACAGCCACACAAGGATGCCCAACACAAACCAACCGGTTAGAAGCGACACAGCAGTTGAGACGATTGACGCGTAGGTCATTCGACGACCGACTTGCTTGGAAAGCTGCTTCTGCTCAGCCGGTTTCTTGGCAGGACGCGGAAGTGAACTTCCCAAAAGGATGGCGCCGAGGCCTACAAAACATCCGCAGATAAATGCCAGACCTTCCACCTACCACCAACCCTCCGCGCGTCGATGCATCTCGACGTCATATCCCTCGCGCGCAAGCTCACTCAGACAGCGAATCTCATCACCTGGCACCGCACGGCCGTCGATTTCACGCGGACGAAATACTTCACCGGATTCGATCTCGGTTCTGTTCGAGCAATGCACCTCGCGCACCGAACTCACGAAACGATCGAGGCGACGCATGCCATCGGAGTTCGTTCGGTATACCTGGCCGATGAACACAACGAAGTCGACCGCTCCCGCAATGAGTTGCATGGTTGCTTCGCGTGGAAGCCGGGCCTGTGATTGCACCGCATAAGAACAGATTCGATCGAACACGGAGTACGACGAGTTCGAGTGAATCGTGCACAGCGAACCATCATTGCCCTGACTCATTGCGTTCAACATGTCGATAATTTCGTCACCAAGAACCTCTCCGACGATCACACGATCGGGATCCATGCGCAGACCTCTGCGCACGAGCTGGCTCATTGTGATCGCACCCTGGTTCTCGGTGTTCGGTTCGCGTGCTTCCAGCGCGACGACGTCAGGGTGAAGCTCGCTGAATTCATCTATGCCGAGCTCGAACGCCTTCTCCACAGTGACCAATCGTTCGTACGCCGGAATCTCGTTTGCGAGCGCGCGGAGCAGCGTGGTCTTTCCGGCGTTCGTACCGCCTGCGACCACAATTGTCTTTCGTGCCTTGACTGCTGCACGAAAGAACGCCAAAAGTCCTTCGTCAATCGCACCAAGTTCGAGCAGTTGTTGAAGACGGGCAGAGCCTTCATCGAGAAAGCGGTGCCGGCGAATCGAGACTGCCGGTCGGACCGTAACACTCATCACAGCCGAGAGCCGGTGACCATTCGAGGTCGTTCCCGGCGCCGCGATACGCAAGTCGAGTTG